>DATENN010000461.1:0-3214 GCA_035275045.1 Pyrinomonadaceae bacterium | reverse complement strand
CCAAACAGATATCCTTCGGAGAGTTCTTTGGGTACCGCAGTGCAATTGAAGGGTACAAAAACTTTCGAACGGCGAGACGACAGGGCGTGAATAGCACGAGCGACAAGTTCCTTGCCGGTGCCAGATTCACCGGTAACCAGGACCGTAACGTCAGACGATCGGATCTTATTTACCTCTTCGACCAGCTTCGTCATGGCCGGACTTGAATGAATAAAGCCCGGCATCAAACTCGTGCCCGTCATTTCAGTAGGCTGTTGCGCTTGCGAACCTTTTTGTGAACCGGAACGCAGCGCGCAAACGTCCATGCCCAGCTCTGCCACGCGCATCAACGGATCCAATGACAAGCCGCCCGGCAATTTCGCGCGACTGCGAGGCGACAAGTAAAGCGTCGCCGGCTGAGCATGAGCGGGATGCAGTTGCAGCAGCGCCGCATCGTTCTTTTGCGCAAAAGCCGACAGCGCTCGGTCGTCAACCGCTTCGGAAAGTTGAGCCGCCAACTTTGCACTCTCATTCGGAGTGCAACCCTGCGCTATCACGACACGCTGATCATTATGGTCGCCAGGCTCAGTAACCATTACGCACTTCGCATTAGTTTCCTGGCGCATGATGGCCGCGAGTTCACGCAGCAAAAGCTCGCGCGAAGTCACTGCTTCGGCCAAACGCAAAGTTAGTAACTGAGTCAACGCTGATTGTTCGTCGTTGCGCTCGGGTGTATTCCGATCGAGATTTGCAAGAGTGGCTTCCGCACGAGCTTGATCAAGCTTTGCGCCAAGTTCGCGAAATGCATTGACTGCGCGCGTCAAATGTTCGATGGCGCGACTGGGTTGCGTGCCGGCATAAGCGCGGCCGAGGTCGCTGTGCGCTCGTGCCGCACGATAGCGGTCGCCCAACATGTCGAAGATCGAGACGCTACTACCAAAGTGTTGGGCCGCAGAGGAAAAATCCGATTGCAGCATGGCCAACATGCCGAACAATCGTTGCGTCTCTCCGGACACGCTTAGATCCGCGGGGACGTCTGCGATTTCCTCTGCCAGTTGCGCCAGTTGCTGCGAACATTTTTCGGCGTCACCTGCCCGCAAATTTGCTTCGGCAAGTATCAAACGGGAATCAGCCAGACCCTGTCGATCACCGATCGTTTCGGCTAAGGAGAAAGCTTTTTCTGCGTTTGTCAGCGCGCGCGCGTGATCTTCCATTGCCAGGTAACAACGCGCCAGCGTGCGAAACGCCTGGCAGGCGTACCACTTGTTGCCATCGTCGGTGGCCAGGTTTGCCGCACGTTGCAGGTAATCTTTGGCTTCATCCAACTCGCCGCGAAGCATCAAAAGTTCGCCCAGCGAATCGAGGATCATGGGAACTTTTTCCGCTCGTTCATCAGCCTCCGTCGCCAGTTCGAGTGCTCTTTGCAAGGCCTCCTGGGCCTTTGCCCACTGGCCGATCAAGATCAAATTAATGCCAAGATTGTTGTATCCATTCGCAGCGCTGGCTTTATGATCGGTTCGCTCGTAATACGAAATGGCTTTTTCGAGATAGCGAATGCCTTCCTGCGGCCGCTTCAGAAACCAGCACACGCCGGCCATGTTTGCGTAAATTTTGCCGAGGGTGTAACTGGCGGGATGACCACCCGTTAACTTCAGCGCTTGCTGCAAATTTTCGAGCGCGGTTTCGTAATCGCCTTCCTGGACCTGGGCCAGGGCGATGCCGAAATAAGCTTCAGCCAAACCGCGCCATTCGCCTGATTCGCGAAACGACTCGAGCGCGCGCTGCGCATAATCGAGCGCGATGGGATGCTCGTTGATGCTGCGATAGACGCGCGCCAGTGCAGCATAGATTGGACCAAGCTTTTGGTCGCTGTTCGCTTCGAACTCGCGTATTGCGCTCTTCAGAATCGAAACGGCTTTGGGATGATCGCCGTTGTAGTTGTAAGCAAGTCCGATTTGGACTTTCAGTGATTGGATCGCCTGCTGATCTAATTTCTTTTGTGACTCGGGCGATTCGTACATCGCGACCGCGGCCAGGGATTCGCGATACTGACCCTGCATCTCGAGTGCACTCGATAACGCGCATCTTGCCAATGCCAGTACCGAAGCGTTATTGCGTGCCGCGGCGATTAACGAGGTAAGCCGCGCTTTCGCCTCAACCGACAGTCCCTGATCCAGCAACGATCGAATCTCATCGAGCTCTTCCATTAAAGTTTCGCTCGATGCCTGTGACAGGCGTGAGTTCAGGCGCACGCGCGCGTCGGCGAGATCGACCACACCTTTTCCGCTTGAGGACTGTTTTGGTTCCGCGTCCCCGGTACCGGAACCTGGTTTTTTAGCCATTCAGTTCTTCTAAGACGCTCAATTCACTGAGCTTTTCATGCCGACCAACGATTTAGCGGCGGAAGGTTGTTACTGATCGTGATTTCCCACAAACCAGCGATCAAGGGTACTTAAACAGCGTAGAATTTAACACAAGCGGTTATTAGCGTCCACGATCATTGGTGAGACGGTCACCGCCGAAACGCTAACAGCTTTCCGTCTTCGATTCTCGTAAAAGCCCCAATATTACTGCGAAGTTACGGCGGCTTTCCTTGACACTGTTTTAGCGCCGCCGCTATCATCTCCGTTTCCGTAGTGGCACGAATCTTCGCCCGAGTGATCTATGTTTGAGTCCTTATCGGACAAGCTAAAAAGGACACTCAAGAATCTACGCGGCGAAGGCGTGTTGACGAAAGAACACGTCGATGCGGCCTTGCGCGAGATTCGCCTCGCGCTGCTCGAAGCGGACGTCAACTACAAAGTCGCAAAAGACTTTATTGCGTCCGTTAAGGAGAAAGCCGAAGGTCAGCAGGTTTGGCAGGAACTTAAGCCTTCCGAACAAGTCGTCAAGATTGTTTACGACGAGCTGGTCGATTTACTTGGCGGCCAGTCGTCGCGTCTGGTTTTCACCAGGCAAATCCCGAATGTAGTAATGATTGTCGGGCTGCAGGGCTCGGGCAAGACTACTTCGACGGGAAAAATCGCGCGCTGGCTTGCTGCGAATCAAGAACGCAAGCCGCTGTTGTTATCGGTTGACGTTTACCGACCGGCTGCGCGCGAGCAGTTGAAAGTAATCGCCCGGGCTACCGGGCAGCAGATCTTTGAAGAAGCTGAAACGAACGATCCCTTAACGCTCGTGCGCGATGCCTACAAGCATGCGCAACAAACAGGGTTCGATACGCTGCTGATCGATA
>DATENN010000460.1:0-2843 GCA_035275045.1 Pyrinomonadaceae bacterium | reverse complement strand
GATCTTTCCCGCGAATGCGCCAGCGCCGCGCGACGCAACGGTTACGATTTCACCGTTACGACTTCACTGTCGTCGTTGCCTTTTGCTGATGACAGTTTCGATTATGTCGTCAGTCTCGATGTCCTGGGACACATCGAAGCCGAACAAAAGGACGCCGTGCTTGCGGAAATCAAACGCGTGCTGAAGCCGGGCGGCATAACGATGCATGGAATCGAATGCACCGATCGCGCGCAACAGAAAAGCTATGACGAAATGACTGCGGCTGAGTTGCAGCGGTTCATTGCCGTCGACGGTCACGTCGGTTTGGAAGAAGAGCAGGACCACGCGGCACGATTCAAACGCTTCTTCAAACACGTGCTATGGAAGCCGCGCTATACCCTGTGTCTCAGCAGCGACGAGATTCTCAAACAAGCCGATAACTACGGCTTAAATTTCGAGGACGACTTTCTAGATTACCTGCGCAATCTCAGTTTTAGGGAGCGTCGCGCCTTCGACATGGCGATGGGTTACGTCTTTGGAAAGATTTCTGATCTCAACATTAGTCTGCCTAAGAGTGGCTTGTATGTGTTTCTGAAAGCGTCGGATGCGGAACTCGGCGCTTTCTACAACCAACACCGTGATCGCCGCGGCCTCTTTGCATCGGTCGCGACAGATTGCGAGGAACAACGCTGTCTCGATCGCGATCCGGAAGCTACGTTCGACGATGGGTGGTTCGAACCGAACCTGTTACCGCCCGTGGCGCGCTGGATGGGACGCAGCGCCGGCATTCGCTTTCGTTCGCGACCGATCACGCATTTGAGTTTTGACTTAACCACTCATATGCCCGATTTGAAGCGCGAACCGCTCGACATTCAGGTACTGCTGAACGGATCAAAGGTTTGCCGCTTCCAGCTTTTTCAATATGGCTGGTTAAGCCTGACGATTCCCGTTCCCGCACAAGTAATCAACGCCGATAGAATCTATCGACTCGAGTTTCGCGCCAGTCGCACCTGGCAGCCGCGCCCAACTGACGACCAGGCGCGAGACGATCGACAAGTGTCTATCGCTGTCTGCAACGTCGTAATCAACTCCTGATCTGATTCCGAGTTCAAATTCACAAGTGCGAATCGAATGATCCGTAACGTCTTAATCTGCACCACCCAGGTTCCCTTCACCACCGGAGGCGCCGAATCTCACGTCGAAGGTTTGAAAAAAGCCCTGATCGCTGCCGGATACAACGCCGAGGTCGTTGCCTTGCCATTTAAGTGGTATCCGCCGGCGGAGATTATGCAAAGTGCGCTCGCCTGGCGGTTGTTGGATTTGACTGAAGCCAACGGCAAACCCGTCGACCTGGTGATCGGGATGAAGTTTCCAGGCTATCTGGTGGACCACCCGCGAAAAATTCTTTGGATCATGCACCAGTATCGCTCGGCTTATAACCTATGGGGCACGCCATTCGACGATCTTTCCACCTATCCCGATGGCTCGCGGATCCGTGAATGGATCATGCAAACAGACAACCGGTTCATTCGCGATGCAAAGAAGGTTTTTGCGAACTCAAAAACTGTTGCGGCGCGTCTGAAGCAATACAACGGCATCGACAGCGAACCTCTGTACCACCCACCGCCGCGCGCCGACAAATTACGTACGGGCGAGCAAGGCGACTACATCTTTTATCCTAGCCGGATCGAACCACAGAAACGCCAGGAATTGCTGATCGAAGCCGCTCAGTACCTTACGACTTCGGCGAAGATCGTGTTGGCCGGCGGCTGTGCTGAACCCGAACGTTACGAATCGCTAATTCGCAAACATAACGTACGCGATCGCGTTACGTTGCGAGGCTTTGTTCCCGAAGAGGAAATGGTTGAGCTTTACGCCAACGCTCTCGCTGTTTGTTTCCTGCCTTTTGACGAAGATTATGGCTACGTGACATTGGAAGGAATGCATTCCGCGAAGCCAGTCATCGTCGCGCGCGACGGCGGTGGCGCGACTGAATTTATTGAGGACAGCCGCGAAGGCCTGCTGGTCGATCCCGAGCCGAAGGCGATCGCGCAGGCAATCGATTCGTTGATAAGCGATCGCGAACGAGCGCGTACCATGGGCGAGCGTGGGAAACAGAAGCTACAGTCCATGAACCTCTCCTGGGAAAATGTGGTTAAGAAACTGATAAACGGCGCCGGCTGATTCCAATAGCAACAATGACCCGCCTCGCGTTCAATCGCGTCAAAGCATTTTCACTAGCAGTCTGCCTTCTGCTTGGCCTCAGCTATTTCATTGGCGTACCCCAAAACCCGCCTGGCTTCTTTGTCGACGAGTCGTCAATTGCGTTCAATGCAAACTCGATCGCCCAACATGGCGCCGATGAGCATGGCATACGTTTCCCGCTCTTCTTTCGCGCATTTGGCGAGTTCAAAAGCCCCGTTTATATCTACATCCTTGCTGCAATTTACAAAGTTGCTGGGCCAGGCATCGGCGCAGCCCGATTACTTAGCGCACTTTTTGGACTTGCCGCCGCGGTCGTTTTGGGCTTGCTGGCGGCCGAAACATTTCCGGCGGAAGAATCGCGGCGCAACGGTCGCTTTATTGCCGGCACAATTGTATTCAGCGCGGCGTTGCTTACACCGTGGCTGTTTGAGATCAGTCGCCTGGTTTTTGAAGTAGCACTGACTCCATTGGCCCTCGCACTGCTGTTGTTCGCGGTAGCCATCGCGCGTCGAAATGGGTGGGAGTGGCGGCATTCGATTGCGATCGCTCTGGCGCTGTCACTGCTGACGTATAGCTACTCCGTCGGGCGAGTGCTTGGTCCATTGTTGGCGGTCGGCTTGATTATTTTTGCGGGCAGCGGCACCGGGTGGAAGGCGGTC
>DATENN010000459.1:0-5323 GCA_035275045.1 Pyrinomonadaceae bacterium | reverse complement strand
CTGCTTTGGCCGGCCATGAAAGACCAAAATTCGTGGAAGGGGGTGTTAGACAACCTGCCGCCGTCCTTCACTGTTATTCCTGAGACGACGTGGCGCTGGGGAAATGCCGTGTCCGCGCTTTTGCTGCCGCAACGCGGATTCCTCTTAGGCCTCCCGCTCGCCGTTCTGGTTTTTACTTTGTGGTGGCTGGCGACGGCCGATGAATTAGACGCCGCGGAAAGTAATCGCGATGCTGACGTAAGCCAATCAACCAGCCGCGCAAAAAAGAGCGATCAGAAGTCACAGCGCTACCGAAAGGGAAAGACTCTCGAGTCGCGCATTTCTGCGACGCTCCCCGTCTCGCCCATGCAACGCATGATTGCGGCGGGAGTGGTTGCCGGCTTAATACCCATCGCCCATGCTCACACGTTTGTCGTTGTAATGGTTGTCGGCGCCGTTATCGGACTATTACAACGCCGTTGGCGGCTTTGGTTCACGTTTGGTTTAGTTGCTTCATCAATCGCAGTTCCACAAATGGCGTGGTCAACGCACAACAGCGCGGTCAATGCCGGCCGCTTTTTTGAATGGCAGTATGGTTGGGACCATGGCAAAGACGACATCATCTGGTTCTGGGCAAAGAATGCAGGATTGTTCATTCCTCTCACGATTATTGCGGCGTTATGGCGCGGAAAACGGCCATTGGTTTCGCGGCGCGTGCTTCTATTTCTTGCACCCTTCAGTCTGTGTTTCATCGTTCCCAACGTGCTAAAGATGGCGCCTTGGATATGGGACAACATTAAGGTCCTGTTTTATTGGTGGGTCGCTTCCGCCCCGCTGGTGGCGATGCTATTAGCCCGATTATGGCAGAAGGGGGTGGCGCAAAAAGTTGCGGCCGTTGTGCTGCTCGTCAGTGTGACTCTCGCGGGAGCACTAGACGTCGGCGCTATTGTGTTGCGTTCCAACAAGTATCAGGTTTTTGACGCAGCGGGCGTTTCATTTGCTGAACTAGTGAAAGAAAAGACAGAACCACGGGCTACGATTATTCATGCCCCGGTTCACAACACGCCGGTATTCTTGACGGGACGCCGATCGTTGATGGGTTATCCGGGTCACATCTGGACACACGGCCTCGACTATGTGCAGCGCGAGTCGGAAGTGCGCCGTGTATATGCCGGCGGGGCCGACGCACCACTGTTACTGCAAAAGTACGGAGTTCAATATGCTGTTGTTGGCCCACACGAACGCGATTTGATAAATGTCAACGATCGCTTTTTTTCGCAATTCGAACTGTTGGGAGAAGTAGGTGCCTACCGCCTCTACAAAGTCAGATAACCGAAGCCGCGGCAATCAGCCGCCCGCCTCGCTATCCGGGTCGACTGCCGATATTTCTGACCGCAGTTGGCAGATTGCCGCACTGCTGATCTTTGCTGTCGCTGCGTTCCTTCGTTTTTATAACCTTAACCTCGTGCCACTGCATCACGACGAAGGTGTAAACGGTAATTTCCTGGTCCGGCTGGTACGCGAAGGCGTTTACCACTACGACCCCGCCAACTACCACGGTCCAACTCTTTATTACTTCGGCGCCGTCTTTCCGTGGCTCTTGCGTTTGCTGTTCGGCACCAATGCACAGAACACCTATGGCCTAACCAACATCGCGATCCGAATGGTGCCTGCGCTGTTTGGATTAGCAACAGTTGGCTTGATATTCACGCTGCGACGCAATCTCGGCACGATTGCGACCCTCGTCGCCGCACTACTACTCGCGATTTCGCCTGGCGCGGTTTACCTCTCGCGTTATTTCATTCACGAGACGTTGTTTGTGTTCTTCACGCTGGCGCTGGTCGTGTCGCTAATTAAATTTTATGAAAGCGCACAAGCGCACCACTTGATGCTGGCAGCGATTTCGGCAGCACTGTTGTTTGCAACGAAAGAGACAGCAATGATTTCCGCCGGTGTGCTGTTGATTTCTTTGGCAATGACACTCGCGTACCGCCGCTGGTTCGTTCGTCCGACCACTGCGAAACCAGCAAAGAAAAAGCGGCAGTCCATCGAAGAACAACCGACCTTCGTTCGTCGCATTGGCGGTGGAAATATTTTGGCTATTTGGATCGCCGCCGCTGTTGTGGTTTTTGTCGCGGTCTACGTCGTTTTCTATTCATCGTTCTTTACGAATTATCCAAAGGGCGTTTATGACTCCTTACGGACCTTTGAGTTTTGGCGCAAAACGGGACAACAAGCACACGTGCATCCATTTTTGACTTATGTGTGGTGGCTGTTTTTGCAGGAGTCACCACTGTTGTTTCTGGGCGCGGCTGGTGCATTGCTCACTTTGCGAAGAAATGCAAAGCCGCTTGCATTGTTCAGTGCCTTATGGGCATTTGGATTGATCGCTGCGTACTCGTTGATTGCTTACAAGACGCCTTGGTTGGCGCTCAGCTTTCTGGTGCCGCTGGCGTTGCTTAGCGGCAGTTTCATTCAATGGCTCCACGATGAACTTGTCGGCTTCGGACATAGTCGTTCGGTTGTTTTAGCGGTTGGCTTGTTGGTTCTAGTTGGCATACTGCCGGGAATTGCGCGCGCGTGGGACCACCGGGAGGTGCATTGGAAAACGTTCGTGCCGCTTTATCAAACGATCGATCTGAACTTCATCAACTACGATAACGACGATCGCTACTATGTTTATGTTTATGCGCACACGCGACGAGAGACACTTAAGCTGGTGGACGAAATAAATCGCATCGCGCAACGTAGCCACCAGGGAGGCGCGACCGGCATTACGATCGTGTCGCCCGATTACTGGCCATTGCCCTGGTACCTTCGGGACTATAATCGGGTTGGTTATTATGGACACATCACGCCCTCGAACGAGCCGATGATTCTCGCTTCCACCGCTCAAGCTGCGGAGATTCAGGCCACTTATGGAGATCGATACCAACAGGTGCAATCAGGGTTTAACCCGGAGGGCAGCTTCGCGTTGCGTCCAGGTGTCGACCTCCTGTTGTATGCGAGAAGGGAATTGTTGCCCTAGCTGCCGCGGCGATGGCAGAGCAACTTTTCCATCGGATTGAAACCATGTTAGATTCAGCTGACCCAAATGACAGCTTGCGCGTCACCCCCAGCGCGCTCATCCCCCGATAGCAGTTCCCCACGGAACATTCCAACTGTCCGTCGCCGAATTTGCCCAACAGCGTTTTATTGCCGTTTGGTGCTGATCAAGTCGCAATTGCCAAAGCGTTTCGGCCGTCGTGTTTCTCAAGTTTTTCTCAACTGCGCAAAAGTATGATTGCGAACACTGACGATCCTTGCAGAGTCCATTACGGGGGAAGTACCGAATATGAAAGTAAAGCAAACTAGATCTGTTTCGCGTATCGCGGCGGAGCAGCCGAAAGTATTTTCAGGCCTGCGACTGTTGCTCCTCATTATTGCGTTCATAGCAGCATCGAGCTCGCTTTTCATCTTTCACAGTCGCGCTGCGAACCCGAGCAGTGGATCGATTGGACCGTCAAGTCCGCCCGTGCAATGGGTAGGCGACGTTACCGGCACCGGCGCTGAGCTGGGCGAAGAGCAATGCATCGACAGCGGTCCCGCGAAAAACTGCGACAGCTTTGCATTGATGGTTAACGGAACCGAAGCTGATTGGACCAGCAAGGTGTTGCAGGTGCGCATCAACTGGACGCTGGGCGCCAACGACTATGACGTTTACATTCATAAAGGTGACCTGACTGGACCAGTCGCCGGCAAGGGTCCGGGTGGTAGCCCTCCGGGAACTGAAGAGATTGCTTACCTCGATCCGCACAACAGCGGTGTCGGACTCTACACGGTGCACGTTGCCTATGCGGCGGTGGTGCCGAATTCAGATCAATATCACGGCACCGCCACGCCATTACCTGGCGTTCTGCCCGCAGTGGCGGGCTCTGGCTTAGCTCCGCGCTTCCAAAGTTTTTATCCCCAACCGAATTTAATCAAGACCGGTTTTGGCACTGATGCCGGCGAACCGTCAGTGGGCGTCAACTGGATCAGCAATCGGGCGATGTATATCTCCGCCCTTACAACTTTTCGCGTCACCTTTGACGATAGTTGCCCGAACACGCCGGTATCGACATGGGAGAACAAGAGCGCCCCGAATTCACAGGAAAGTTTGGATCCGATTCTTTTCACCGACCATGGTTATAACAATCAAACTCCTGAAACAGGACGGACGATTGTTTCGCAGTTAACTGGTCAGGACAGTCTGTCGGCTTACACCGATGACGACGGCGATACGTATGTGCCAAGTCAGGGTGGTGGTATTCCTTCAGGCGTGGACCATCAAAGTATTGGCGCTGGTCCATTCCACGAGCCCTTGGTTGGCACCGTTCATCCTCACGCTGTTTATTACTGCTCGCAAGATATCGTCGCGTCAGCTTTCTGCGCTCGCAGCGACGATGGCGGATTAACGTTCGGTGCGGGTGTTCCCATTTACACCACGGAATGTGTGGGTATTCACGGCCACATCAAGGTCGGCCCGGATGGAACGGTGTATGTGCCGAACCGCGACTGCAACGGTAATGAAGCTGCGGTCGTTTCTGAAGACAACGGAATTACCTGGCACGTTCGGCCAATTCCGGGAACGACGAGTTCGGACGGAGATCCTGCCGTCGCAGTCGGTCGCGGCGATGTTGTCAAGACCAGCGACAACAAACCGATCGGCCGCCTTTACGAAGCGTTCGCGGGGAGCAATTCTACTGCGGGAGTGGCCGTTTCTGACGACCATGGACTGACTTGGAAAAACTCATTCGACGTTGGTTCTCTGGTCGGCATCAAGGCGATTGCTTTTCCAACAATCGTTGCGGGCGATGACAACCGTGCTGCGTTTGCCTTCCTCGGCTCAACAACACAAGGAGCGCCCGGCGATCGTGCTTACCCCGGACTTTGGCACCTGTATATCGGAACTACCTACGATGGTGGCAACACCTGGCTGGTTAGCGATGCGACACCTAACGATCCAGTGCAACGCAATGGCATTCACCTCGGCGGTGGCTCTCCGCCGCATCGTAACTTGCTCGACTTCATTGGCATCGACATCGACAAGCAGGGCCGGGTGCTGGTCGCATATGCCGACGGTTGTACCGGAGCGGGATGCGTCCAGGGTTCAGCGACCACCACAGGTAACTCGTACACGGAACTAGCCGCGATTGCCCGTCAATCAGGTGGCCGGCGGATGTTCGCTGCTAACGATCCGGCGGAGCTGACAGCGCCCGGTGCTCCACTATTAACCGTGGGACGCGATGGCAACACAGCGAAGCTCACCTGGTCCGAATCTGACAACGGCGGTCAGGTCATCACCAATTACGCGGTGTTGCGC
>DATENN010000458.1:0-3685 GCA_035275045.1 Pyrinomonadaceae bacterium | reverse complement strand
TTCTTCAGGGCTTGTTCTTTATTCAGGGGTTACAAACGACAAATTAGAAGCTCTCGTTCGTAAATGGTTTCGGGCGGCAGTCGATCGTGTAGATCCAGGAACAGCTCTTCATGACCCAACACTTCCTGGCGCCACGCGCTGCGGTCAAAAGCTTGTAGTTCGTCGAACTTCTCTTTTGGAAAATCCAAGCCGCTCCATTCAATGTCTTCATAGTGGGGCATCCACCCGATTGGCGTTTCTTTCGCGAGAGCCCGCCCGCGCGCGCGATCCACAATCCACTTCAGCACGCGCATGTTTTCGCCAAATCCCGGCCACATAAATTTTCCGTCTGAGTCTTTGCGGAACCAATTAACGTGAAAGATTCGCGGCGTTTCGCTGAGCGACCGCTGCATTCGAATCCAATGCCTAAAGTAATCGCCCATGTGATATCCGCAGAAGGGCAACATCGCCATCGGATCGCGGCGAACTTTTCCAATCGTTCCCGCCGCTGCGGCCGTCATCTCTGAACCCATAGTGGCGCCGATATAAACACCGGAGCTCCAATTGAACGCCTGGTAAACCAGCGGCATTGTTGTGGCGCGCCGGCCTCCAAAGATAATTGCGCTGATCGGTACACCGGCTGGATTCTCCCAGTCCGGATCAATCGTTGGACACTGCGAAGCAGGCGCGGTGAAACGGGCATTGGGATGCGCTGCCTTCGCGCCAGTCTCTTTCGCAATTGCGGGCGTCCATTTTTGACCGCGCCAGTCGAGACATTCTGCCGGCGCTTCGTCAGTCATACCTTCCCACCAAACGCCACCTTCAGGCGTCAGCGCGACGTTCGTGAAAATCGAATTAGTCGCGAGGGCCGCCATCGCATTCGGATTTGTTTTTTCCGAAGTCCCGGGCGCCACACCAAAGAAACCTGCTTCCGGATTGATCGCGCGCAGCCTTCCGTTTTCGTCAGGCTTGATCCAGGCGATGTCGTCGCCAACAGTCCAAACTTTCCATCCTTTAAAGCCAGCCGGAGGAATCAGCATCGCAAAATTGGTTTTGCCACAGGCGCTGGGAAATGCGGCCGTGACATAAGTTTTTTCGCCCTGCGGATTTTCAACGCCGACGATCAACATGTGTTCGGCCATCCAGCCTTCGTCGCGCGCAATATTTGACGCGATGCGCAAAGCGAAACACTTCTTGCCTAACAACGCGTTGCCGCCATAGCCGGAACCATAGGACCAGATTTCGCGCGTCTCGGGAAAATGCACAATGTATTTTTCTTTATTGCACGGCCAGGGAACATCTGCCTGACCCGGCTCAAGCGGTGCGCCTACCGAATGCATGCAGGGAACAACGCGTTTGTAGTCCTTGTCGATCTCGGCATAAACGGGTGAACCGATGCGCGCCATGATGCGCATATTGACTACGACGTATGGCGAGTCGGTGAGCTGCACGCCGATCTGTGACATAGGCGAGCCAATCGGTCCCATGCTGAACGGCAGCACGTACATCGTGCGACCGCGCATCGAACCATCGAACAGATCCTTCAGCTTGCGCCGCATTTGGAACGGCTCTTCCCAATTGTTCGTTGGACCAGCCGCATCTTTTGATAGTGAACAAATGAAGGTGCGATCTTCGACGCGCGCGACATCGCTGGCGTCGGAACGCGCATAGTAGCAACCCGGCCACAGCTCTTCGTTGAGTTTGGTAAAAGTGCCGCCTGCAACCATTTGCCCTTTCAGCAGCTCGTCTTCCTCACGCGAGCCGTCGACCCAATGAATGGCATTAGGTTTGGTCAACGCCGCCATCTTCTCGACCCAGTTCAGCAAATGCGTGTTCGTGCTGAGAGGTTGAGAAGTGTCGCGACTTAGGAAAGTCGACGAATCGGTAGTAGCGGTACGAATAGAAGTCATGGCAACTCCTGGAGCAGATAATTCTATGTTAATGGGGCTGCCTGCGTGGCAGAATTACTCAACAGAATTTTGTGCAATGCGGCGTTCGTGAGCCAACTCGCGCAGCGCAACCGACAGGTCACGTGCAGCGCGTTCGATGCGAACGGTGACGGCTTCAAGCGAATCTACATCCGAAGTGGAGCGAACTGCGACGATCGCCAGCGCGTCTTCGATTAGCTCGTTAAGTCGGGTGGCTTCAGTCTCAGCTTCCTGTTCGCCGCGCGTTAACGGGCGAAGTGCGGTGTTTGGCTTCATGCTTGATTTATGCCGTGCCGGTTTCGTTAAGCTAAACTCTTACCGCACTTCCGCAGTTGAAGCAAGCGCACCCGAAGTCCTGGACGTAACAAAAACTGGTGGTGGCGTTGATTTGATTGACATCACAAATCGCGAAGTAACAGTTTGATTAAAACCTGGGATAAAGGGCCGATAACCTCTTCTTGTTTATGAAATCAGCCCCAGCACGCGATGCATTCTCCACCCGGGAATGGCGCCTGATTCAATCCTTGAATACGCCGGCTCGAGTGCAAAGATTTCTGTCGGCGATGCCCTATAACCGCGAGAAAAATGGCGGCACAATGCGTTCTTTCCGGCAAGTTTTGAAGCACGGAGAAGCGCACTGTCTGGAAGCGGCCGTGACCGCGGCGGTAATTCTGGAACAACACGGTTACCCGCCGTTGCTGCTTGATATCGAATCAGTTGATCTATTGGACCACGTGATATTTGTTTTTCAGCAAGACGGGCGGTGGGGTTCAGTGGCGCGTTCGCGGGATATCGGATTGCATGGGCGCAAACCGGTCTTTCGCACGCTACGACAATTGGTGTGGAGTTATTTCGATCCGTACATTGACATGACCGGGCGGATTAAGGGATACGGATTAACCAGTCTGTACGAGTTAGGAAATTACGACTGGCGTTTCAATTCACGCAACATGCACCGGATTGAGGACCACTTGCGCAATATTAAACACCGGGAACTCAAATCTTCGGATCGCCGCTATCATTATTGGCACGAGCGTTATAAGAAATATAAAAAGCGTTATCCCGATCGGTCACCGGCTTATTATGACAATCGCAGCCAATGGATGTTGTAGGGCCTATTTTAAAGTTTAAGGTTTCGGAACTAAAACTTGAATCTGTTAAGAGCGGGGGCAGGCCCCCTTCCTGACCTAAGAGACTGTGCACAGGCCTCACATCTTAAAGACTTGCGACTTTAGAACGGACTTGTAATTTTGAATTTCGAAGTTTGAACTATCCTTCTTCGACGACCAGTCCTTCGCTGGAAAACTTCCAGTCCAAAATCTCAGCACCGTCTTCTGCATTCAAAGCGCGCTCGACGTCTTGCTTTCGCCCTTCAGCACATAGAAAAGCGATGCAACCGCCGCCGCCGGCGCCACATACCTTCACTGCTTCCGCGCCGTTTGCCATGGCTACGTCAACTAAATGGTCCATCTGTGGCGTGGTAACGCCGGGCGCGAGCCGCTTACGATTGGGATAAGCCACCCTCATTGTGTCGCGCACCGAAGCCCAATCGTTCGTCAGCAATGCTTCGCGCATGCGCAACGCGGAATTCCGAATCCCATCGAAAATTTCAAATAGTTGCGGGTCGCCATCGATATGTTTCTTGAAGATTTCCCAGTTGTTCGTTCCTGACAGACGCGGCTCTCCCGTGTACACAATCGCAATCCGGTTTTGCAGAACGCTCTCATCGACATTCAGTTTTTCTCGCTCGATACCGTCCGTTCGAAAGTGCACGCACG
>DATENN010000457.1:0-4419 GCA_035275045.1 Pyrinomonadaceae bacterium | reverse complement strand
CGCTTTTCGAAGATAGCTGTCCCGATCACGCCACCAAGCGTTGCCAGCGCTACCAGAACAATCGCTCCGAAGATGCTGCCGATGACCATCAGAATAGAACCCGAGAAAGGCAGGTGAACGCCGCTGCGGTCTAGTTGCTGCTGCATGGTCGCCATTCCCCACAACAGCGCGATAGGCAAATAAATTACGACGTAAATAATTCCACCGACCACGCCGGCCAACGCGCCGACTATGGCGCCGTCGCCCATCTTCACGGGTGTTGTCGATCCTTTTATGTAAAGCATCGCCGCCAGACCGCCGCCGATGATGCTCCAGATACAACAACACATGCTGATAATCGGAATCAGCGAATGAATTGCGGAAAACAGTCCTACGATCAATCCACCCAGGAGTGCTGGCTTAAGTTTGTTGTTCATTAATTCGCGCTCAGAGATTCAGGCTGGAAAAAGCCGGACAAACTAAGAAATAAAAGGATGGTCGAAAAACGCCCTGCATAACTAACAAAGCAGAATCCGATTGTCAATAAAATTGAAGGTTTTAGTCGTGCTCATCATCTGAAAACGCGCCGGCCGAAAACGATTCGCACCGACAAAATCAGTGGACATTTTCATACGTCGCCTGATTCGACCGATGCGGCAAAGCTGAAGTTTGTCGAACCTACGCACGCTCGACAAACGAACCTTTGTCCGACATTATTTCTGCATGTACGAATTTGCAGTAACGCCTGCTGTCACCAGCATTCGCCGCCGCGGCGTCCGCATCGAGGGGGTCTCGGCGGATAGCTTAGGCAACGAATTGGAGCTGGAAACGGGCGATCGAATTATTAAGGTAAACGGGCGCGCCACGCGAGATTACCTTGATTTTCGTTTTCAAACTGCAGGTGAAACCGAACTGAGCATTGAGGTACGCAAAGCCAGCGGCGAAGACTGGGAGTTACAGGTTGAGCGCTCTGAAGACGAAGATTTCGGCTTGAGTTTTGAACAAATCGTACCGCGGCAATGCGCTAACGAATGCATTTTTTGCTTTTGTAAAGGCAATCCTGACGACGCGCGGCCTTCGCTGTTCATTCGCGATGAAGATATCCGTTTGTCGTTCCTTTACGGCAATTACACGACGCTCACGTCGCTTACTGATGACGAGTTGCAACGGATTATTGAACAGCGATTGACGCCGCAGTATGTTTCGGTGCATGCGACAGATCTTGCTGTGCGCGCGTATTTGCTTGGCGTTGACGAGAAGCGTGCGGACATCAGTCAGAAACTAAAACAGTTGCTGGACGCAGGCATCGAGGTTCACGCGCAAGTGGTGCTATGTCCCGGCATCAACGATCGAGACGTGCTGGCCAAAACTATCGATGACCTGGCAAAGGAATATCCTCGTATCTCGAGCGTAGCGATTGTTCCGCTGGGGCTTACCCGCTACAACACTGATTCAAGGCTAACGGCAGTGAGGCCAGAATTCTGCCGCGAAACGATCGAACAGGTTGCGCGGATCCAGCACGGCTTAAAAAAACAACTCGGAACCAACTTCGCTTTTTTGGGCGATGAGATTTATTTGCGAGCCGGTCTGGCAGTTCCATCGCGCGCGCATTATGGCGACTTACCGCAGATCGAAGATGGCGTCGGAATGGTACGCTCGTTTGAAAGTGCCTTTAAGGCGATTACTAAAAAAGCTGAGCGACGCGGGATCGCAGCGCCGACAAAACTTAATGGCACGATTTTCACCGGGAGCTTGTTCGCGCCACAGCTCAATTCGATGATCGCCGATTTCAACGATCGCTTAGGAACGAGACTGAATGTTGAAGCGGTGAGCAACAATTATTTTGGCGGCGACGTTTCGGTGGCGGGTCTCTTGACGGGTGGCGATTTCGTGAAGGCGCGTGGCCGCATTAAAGGCGATTTCGCCATCATCCCGCGGACAACATTGAAAAGCGACGAAGAGATCATGCTTGACGGCATGACGCTATCCGAGTTGACTGCGAACCTCGGAGTACCGGTTTATCCTCTCGATTTGAAATCGTTTGCGCAGTTCATCTTCCATAACAACTGATTCCATTTGCCATGAGTCTCCAGCCAAATGTCGCGCCGAAAATTCTGGACGTTGGCTGTGGCCAGAATAAATTTCCGGGCGCCATAGGTATCGATGCGAATCCGCGCGCGAATGCCGACGTCATTCACGACCTCGGCGTGTTGCCGTATCCGTTCGCCGATAACGAGTTTGATGAAATCATTTGCCGGCATGTCATTGAGCACGTGCCGGATGTAATGTCGTTTGTTAGCGAACTGCATCGCATCACTAAGCCCGGCGGGCGGATTAAGATCGTCACTCCCCATTGCTCAAATCCCGATTGGGCGACAGATCCGACGCACAAAAATCATTTCAACAGTTATTCATTCACGTGCTTTATGCCGGATCGCACGCCGTTTCCGTTCTATACGACGGTTGAGCTGCGGCCGGTGCGCACTTACGTGACGCTCGCCAACCTCTGGCGCGCGCTCGGCTTGCAGTGGCTGACGAACCTCGATCAAAGTTTGCCCTCATTCCGCTTCACGCGAAAGTTTTGGGAGTTCTATCTGTCAACAATTTGCCGCGGTAAGGAACTGCATTTCGAGTTCGAAGTCGTGAAGCCGCAGTCAAGCTGAATACCTGAAACTGATTCGGATTTTGCTAAGCAGTTGGTAGGGTAACCAAGCGGAGCGCAACCGGTTTTTCAGGCCAACGTTAACGGTTCTATTTTCTCAACCACCATAAATCCTTTTGTTTTTCTAAAGTCCATTCGACAAACGAAGTTTCTCATTGAATCCGATGGGTCTATCCCGTTCAAGTCTAGTTTTTCTAAAGTGCGGCGTGGTATAGCCACAGACAACAAGGGCTTCACTTCTAAATGACCGCTCTGGGTATTGAGCACATCTCCGACAGCTGTAATGACGACGGTTTTAAATGGCAACAACGCAAACGTTTCATTTGCAACTCGCAATACACACCCGCAAATGTAATCCTGATACAGCTCCCAAAATTGACCCTGCGGCATCTTCTTGGTCGACATCTTGCCGCTTTGAAGCAAAGACTTTGTTTCTGTCGGGATTACGTCCTGGCCGTTCACGGTCAAGGTCACATCTATTATATGCGAGTCCTCGAATCGAAAGTGCACGGTCGAGCCGAGATCCGCAATCTCGCTATATGGCGAAATTTCCTCTAAAACTTCTTTGTAAGCTGCCAGATCTCCGTCCAGGACGCGCTCAGCAATTAAGGTTCTTTCCTGCCACTGTTCGAATTCAGTTTGATACTCACTGAGAGCGGTCGCGTATGCCTGAGCGTCTTGGTCCTGTGCCTGCTCAACGGCGCTACGGAGTACGTGCTTTTTCGATTCAGCCCTTCGAAAGAGTTTATCCCAAAAGCTAGGTTGGAAATTATCTAAGGCAGCTCTCGCTGTGATTTCACGTTCATGGCACCATACTGCTGCCGCTGGTGGTCGACTGGCCTTGATCGAGAGCCAATCCCATTTTGGCCCACATTCCTTATGGATAGACCTCAACAATTCAATCCGATTTTCGAAAAGCTGTACTTCTAAGCGCGCTTGATCGCGCAACAACATTTTGTGATGCTGCTTTTGTTGTCTAAGCAGCTCATTGTGTTGACGCCGCGCATCTCGTTCTGCGCGCCGCGCTGCCGCTTCAATCGAACGAAGGGTGCCTCTCCATCCCATATCATTTGACCTTGGTGCAATGGCTAAGGAATTGAGCCTCGCCGTTCTAACTCGCTGTTAACATCTAGTGAACCATTTGTTCATTCAAGTTCGGCAAGTGAGTGATTCGAACGGCGGGTTCCGTTAGATTCACGTAAAAGTAGATCGGCATGTTGTCATCCGCTATGTTCAACAGCTTACCGGTATTGTCGTAATATCGAATTTCTATCTCCAAAGGTTCCTTGCGCTCAGACAGCTTGGCAACGCTGGTTGAATCCAGCGTCACCGTGAATCTCAGCTGTATATTCTTCTGATCCTTCCAACTCATTTGGTCCTTATCGATTTCAACCATCTTGTACTCAGGAAGAGCGTCTTCTGACCAACTGGTGATATTAGCCCTATCGATATGCCCGCTTTTGACCGAAACGTTCGTGAACCGTTGAAGCATGGAAACGGTGTAAATGCATTTTCCGTCCTGGCTGACCGCGACCGGACTGATGTAGCTCTCCATTTTGGAGCCGCGCACCGGCCGAATGTCAGAGTCGGAATAAGCTAGGTAGTAGATCGCGAATGAAGTTAGGATCCCCAAAGCCGTGAGAAGAATTGCCACGCCATGTTTGTTGATTACATTCGATAGTCTTTCAGAAGTGGATGTTCTTCCCGGTAGTTTATGGCGCTTCGTCATCGGTTTCGTTTGCTGGCGGAACGGAGCGGCGGCGGTCGTGGGTTACGAC
>DATENN010000456.1:0-6347 GCA_035275045.1 Pyrinomonadaceae bacterium | reverse complement strand
CGAATCGATCCTTGTCAAGCAGGACGCCACGCCCGGCGACATCGCCTGGGTCGAAGCGCACGAGTTGGAATTTCCCGAGCTGCGAGTTGAACAACAACCACAGCGGCGCTATCCGCCCGACGGCTTGCTCGCGCACGTGCTTGGCTACGTTGGCGAGGTGAGTCCGGAGCAGCTCAAACAAGCAAGCTTTAAGGACAAGGGTTTGAAGCCCGGTGACATCATCGGCCAGAGTGGGCTCGAGCAAACTTACGACGACTACCTGCGCGGCAGGGATGGTTATCGCAAGGTGATTGTGGACAGTCGCGGTCGAATTCAGGATGAGATCGAAACTGTGGCCCCGCAACCCGGCCAGGACCTGGTTACCACAATTGATCTCGATTTACAGAAAGCTGCGGAAGAACAACTGCGCGCCTCGGTAACCAAGCGTGGTGTGATCGTCGCACTGAATCCGAATAACGGCGAGATTCTGGCGCTCGCTTCCGCGCCGACCTTCGATCCAAATCTTTTTTCAGAACGCATTGGAACAAAGGAAGGCCGCGCGGAGTACGCTTCCCTGCTGAACGATCCGGACAAGCCGTTAATTAATCGCGCGGTGCAAAGCCGTTATCCGCCGGGTTCGACCTGGAAAGTACCAATGGCAATCGCCGGTTTACAACAGGGCGCGATTACCATCGATCATTCAAATCTTATGTGCGGCGGCGGCATTCAAGTGGGCAATAAGTTTACGCGTTGCATGGGAAACCACGGTTCGCCTGATCTCAAACTGGCGCTGACAGAATCGTGCGACGGTTACTTTTACCGGCTCGGTTTAAAAATGGGTATCGACGGCATCATCGCGATGGTCGACGAATTCGATTTTAACAAACGCACGGGCATCGACATTCCCAACGAAGTTGTCAGCTTGACGCCGTCGCCTGAACTCAAACAAAAGATGCAGCCAAACACCGAATGGAAAGACATCGACACCGTTTATGCGTCGTTCGGTCAGGTGTACGACATAGTGACGCCCATTTCGTTGTTACGAACGGTCGCAGGCATTTCGGTCGGCGGACGTCTGTACGTACCGCACTTTTTGAAGGAACTGCGACCGGTCAGTGCCAATGGTCCATTCGAGCTGCGCGCTGGACGTGGTTTCCAGCCGCTGGATAACAGCCGTCCGAATCCGAAGCAATTACCGATTCCGGAAAATTTTCATCACCTGGTGGTCGAGGGCATGTGGGGTGTGGTTAACAACGGTGGCACCGCCGCCGCGATTCGCATGGCGGGTTTCGATATCGCCGGCAAGACCGGCACTGCGCAGGTCGTCGGCCTGGGTAAAGACGTCGGCAAGAATAAAGACCATTCATGGTTCGTGTCTTACGCGCCCGCGTACAAGCCGGAAATTGCGCTGGTGGCGTTGATCGAGAATTCTGGATTTGGTGGTCAGCACGCAGCGCCGGCGGTAAGACACGTTTACGACGTTTACTATCGCAAGACGCGCAATTCTGAACCGCCGGGATCGCTTCCACTGGCAAAGTCGCCAAAGCCACAAAACCTTGAGGCGAAAAAACCTACTGACGTGATCGCGAGAAATAACTGAGTACTGAGTGCTGAGTGCTGGGTGCTGAGTATGAAGCGGATCTGATTACTGGTTACTGACTTCTGACTACTGATTTCTGACTTCTGGTCATGGTTGCAATAATTCAAAAAAAGGGCTTTCGTGATTTTGATTTCCTGCTCGCCATTTTGGCGATCGGAATCGTTTGTTTCGGGACTATCCAGATTCGCTATGCGCAGCCGACTGAAAATTTCTGGGTCAAACAACTGATTGGTTTGGCCATCGCTATCGTGGCCATGCTGGCCGTCGCTTTTAACGACTATCGCAAGCTGCTTAACATCGCTCCGGCGTTCTATGTTTTTGGCTTGTTGCTATTGATGCTGGTTCTGATTCCCGGCGTCGGACTAAAAATAAACGGGCAGCGCGCCTGGATTAAGGTGCCGGGCATCGGGCAGTTCCAACCGTCGGAATTCGTTAAGGTAACCACGGCAATGATGCTGGCCCGCTATTTTGGCAAGCATCGCACCAACGCGTTAACTCTGCGCGAGATCGCGATGGGCGGATTGATTCTCGGCCTGCCTATTTTCCTGATCCTGATGGAACATGACGTTGGCCAGGTGATCACCTATTTTCCCATTCTCGCTGTAGTCCTCTTTCTGTCAGCTATTCGGATGCGATTAGTAGTTGGCGCTCTGGTACTGGGAGTTGTGTTTTTGCCTTTGGCTTACTGGGTTGGAGTAAAAACAGATCTGGTGAAGCACTACCAGCAGGAACGCATCAATGTAATTCTCGACCCGGAAAAAGCCGACCGTCGCGGATTTGGTTACAACACCTGGCAGTCGATACTGACGGTGGGCGAAGGCGGGTTGTTAGGTGCGGACAATTCCAGTGGCCACTCGCAAAGTAGCTTGAAGTTCTTGCCGGAGCCGCACACCGATTTCATTTTTGCGGTACTCGCCGGCAATGCAGGGTTCATTGGCTGCATTGTGGTGTTACTTGCTTACGCCGTTTTGCTTTCGCGCTTGATCGCAGGCGCTAAACGAGCGCCGGATCGCATGGGCATGCTGGTGGTTATGGCAACCGTCGGCGGGCTAACTTGCCAAATTTTTATCAATATCGGTATGGCGTTAGGAATCCTTCCGGTCATCGGCGTACCATTGCCTTTGTTCAGCGCCGGCCTGGCTTCTTTGATCGCGACTTTCATTGCCATCGGTTTCGCTATCAGTGTTCAGTTGCGAAGATTTGTCAATTAACAAGGCGTGCGGGCCAATTTGTAAGGCAAAGATTCGTTTCGCGATTCCCCAACCTTCGTTTATACTGCCGTCAGCTCGCCTCTGCGGACTTTTCGTTTCAGTACTAAGAAACTTAAAAACAAGCAAGCAGCACTTACCCGGTAATAAAGGTAAGGTGCTCCCGAAAAGCGAGTTACGAATTTTAGGTCATCCACTGAGGACGACATTCGATTAACTTTTTATTGAGCCGCGTCGGCGTTGACCGCCATTGAGCGCATTCGATCAGTCGGTCTTTTCACAACCACGCAATGTAGCGCCATCCACTGTTCAGTGTTGACCGGCTGCATTCACTAAAGCGTCGTTAAGACTTTCCGCTGATGCACGTGGCTAGTTAGGTTCCTGTTTGCATAGCTTCAAGGGCCGGTGCGGTTTGGCTGCATTATTTGCAACGTCAAACTCGACATCTGAGCAACCATCAATTCACTTACGGCTCGACCGGCTGTTCCCTTCTTCGTCCGGGCCGAAATCAACACCCAATTCAAGTTACCGCGCGTCGCCATGGCCTCGCGCTCGACGTTGGTCTGCGCGCCTCGCGCTTCAGTTTGAGACGCTGGTAGCGCGCGCCAACACCATCAACATTCAATACGGTTACGTAAAAACAAAAGCGGTTGCGGCCGCGCGCGGGATTCTGTGCGCCTCATGCAACGCTGCGTAACCGTCAGGAGAGTATAACCACAAAATGGCAAAAGAATTAATCGTCAGCGTCAATGGACGCGAAAAGAAAATAGCGATTGTCGAAAACGAAAAGGTCACCGAGTTCTACATCGAACGCGGCGAGGGCAATCAAGGCATTGTCGGCAACATTTACAAAGGGCGCGTTATGCGCGTGCTGCCGGGCATGCAATCAGCCTTTGTCGATATCGGTCTCGAACGCGACGCGTTCCTCTATGTTTCAGACTTCTTCGATGAGGAAGAAGAATTCGAACGCATCGTCATGGACAAATCGAAGAAAGGTGAGACGGAAGATGTGCAGCGTGCAGCTGCTGAACAGATTGCGCTGGCACGTGTCGAACGTGAACAACAGATCGAGGCGACGCAGGAACGCGTTGAGCCGCTCAGGGACAGTGAAGCGCAAGTCAGCATGGAAGCGGAACCGGTTGACGAAGCTGACGACGCTGCCAAACGTCGTGGCCGGCGTGGTCGACGTCGCGGCCGCGGCAAAGACGAAGCCGATCAGCAAACCGACTCGGGCACTGAATTCGAAAGAAAACGAATTACGCCCGAAGAGATTGGAACGCCGTTCGTCGCTGCCGACCCATCAATTCATCGCATCGTCGATGAAGAGGAAACCGACGCCGTCAACGGTGAAATGTTTAAGGACGCGCGCTTGCAGGAACGCCTGTTCGATCAGATTCATGCGGGCGAGTTCAACCTCGAAGACGATTTCCGCACCGCGGAGGTTGGATCGCTGCTACCGTCCGTTGGACTCGACGAAGGATCGTTCCAACGTGTCGCGGATGACGAAGAAGCGGCCGCCGCGCAATTCGAATCACTGCCCCGCACACACGAACCGGTGGCCGCGCACATCCAGGGCTTCGTCGACGACGTGATCGAAACTCCACTGCAGGGCGGAGGCTTTCATCGCATTAGCGACGATGAAGATGGCGAAGGCCAAACTACATCGGACGATGCGCAGGCCGAGGCGACACCGAAAGGTCGCAGCTCGGCAAAGCGTTCGCGGCTCGGCAAACTTCTCAACAGTGTAGGCGGCAAAAAGAAGCCCGCAAGCAAGCGTTCGAGCAAAAAGCCCACGCGTGAAGTTGTTGCTGAATCGGAAGAAGGCGAGCAACAGAACGCTGAGCCCATAGATTACGATGATGCTGAGGCAAGCATTTCCGATAACGGTTCGCGTGCTGAATTTGCGACTCGTCGCGGTGGGCGACGGAGGCGCCGACCTTCAAAAGCGAGCGCTGGTGAATCGGTAACGGAGACCTCTACCGAAGAAGAAGTCAGTGAACCCGTGGTCGAAACAGTGCCTGAACCCGCGGCAGCGGAAGCCGCGCCACCATCACCTGCGGCGCCGCCCGCTCGAGAGCGAAGCAGGGGCGGCCGCAATCAGCGTGGGTCCTCGCGACGCGAACGACATCAACCGACCATTACCGACTTGCTGCGCGAAGGTCAGGAGATTCTGGTCCAGATCGCAAAGGAACCGATTGCTAAGAAAGGCGCGCGCATTACTTCTCATATCGCGTTGCCGGGACGTTTTCTCGTCTACATGCCGACGGTTGAACATGTCGGCGTGTCGCGCAAAATTGATTCGGACAGCGAACGCCAGCGGCTGCGAAAACTGATCACCCTAATTCGCGGCACCGAAGATATTCCCTCAGGAGGTTTCATCGTTCGCACAGCAGGCGTTGGTATCAGTGAAGTAGATTTGCGAGAGGACGTTCGTTACCTGGTGCGAACCTGGCTCGACATTCGCAGCTCGGCCGAAAAAGCCAAACCGGCGACCCTGGTGCATAAAGATCTCGACCTCGTCCAACGCATTTTGCGGGACCAATTGTCGGATGACTTCACTGCTATTCGCGTCGATTCTGAAGATGAGTACCAGGGCATTGTCGAATTCATCAACCGCATTCAACCACGCTTGGTGCGCCGCGTAAAACTCTACACCCGCGATCGCCCGATCCTTGAAGCCTATGGCGTTCAGGCGGAGATCGACAAAGCTATCAAACCGCGCGTCTGGTTAAAGTCAGGCGGTTACCTCGTTATCAATCAGACCGAGGCGTTGGTTGCGATCGATGTCAATACCGGCAAGTTCGTGGGACGCGGCGGCGGGCGCCTGGAAGACACCATCACCCGAACTAATCTCGAAGCTGTGGAAGAGATCGTTCGTCAAATTCGTCTGCGGGACTTGGGCGGTATTATCGTGCTTGACTTGATCGACATGGAAGAGCGACGCAATCGCCAAAAAGTAATGCAGACTTTGCAGGACGCCTTGCGTAACGATAAGTCGCCAACCAAGGTGCTTTCGTTCAACGACTTTGGTCTGGTGATCATGACGCGCAAGCGCGTAAAGCAATCGCTCGAGCGAACACTGTGCGCAACCTGCCAGTATTGTCAGGGCGCGGGCCTGATCAAATCGCCGCAGACAATTTGTTATGAGCTGTTGGAAGAGGCGCGCATTCTGGGCAAACAGATGAACGGGGACAAGGCGAACAAACAGGCGACCTTGCGCATTCATCCGGAAGTTGCGCGCGCGTTGCGCAGCACTGAACGCGACGTCTTGAACGAGATTGAAGATTATTTGGGAACGGTAGACATCAACAGCGATACTACCGTACACCAGGAACAATTCGATTTTGCGTTCATCTAGCGGTGAGAGTTTCCGGTTTCGAGTTTCGAGTTTCGGGTTTCGCGTTCGGCGAAAATACTAAGTAGTGCGAATCAAAATTGCTTATTCCGAAAAACTCCTTGAACCTGACACCTGAACCAAACTCGAAACCCGAAACCCGAAACTCGAAACTCGAAACTTATCCATGTCCAAACTCGGCAATGTGTGGAAGACCTTGCTGGCC
>DATENN010000455.1:0-3221 GCA_035275045.1 Pyrinomonadaceae bacterium | reverse complement strand
TCTTCAACGAGTGAAGAAGTGGACACCGTGGCCTTTGCTTGCTTTCGAAAATCAGTTTGGTCAGAACTCGGCGGGTTTAATGAAAAGTTGCTGACGAACGAAGATTACGATTTCAACTATCGCGTTCGACAGCGTGGGTCAAAAATAATTCTTGACCGCGCCGAACACTGCGACTATTTCGCTCGGACCGAAATGCGTTCGCTTGCGGCGCAATATCTTCGGTACGGATTTTGGAAAGCGCAGATGGTTAAACAGCAACCGCTATCACTCAAGCTGCGTCATCTGGTTGCGCCCGCGTTTGTATCGGCGGTCGCAATACTCGGATTACTCGGTTTGGTTTCGGTGATCGGCCGGTACGCTCTCGCTTTTTCGCTCGCCCTTTATTTGAGCGCGGCATTTGTCTTCGCCGTGCATGCTGTTCGTCAGCGAAACTGGGGTTTGAAACTCGCACTGCGGCTGCCGTTTATTTTCGCGACCATCCATTTTTGTTGGGGCGCCAGCTTTCTGTTTGGAATCGTGAAATCGCCGAGAGGTTAACTTGTCTATGAACATCAGTGTCTTTGGAATTGGTTACGTTGGTTGCGTATCAGCCGCTTGTTTTGCCAAAGCGGGACACAATGTTATCGGTGTGGATTTGAACGCAACCAAGGTGGGAATCATCAACTCAGGTAAGAGCCCGATTGTCGAGAACGGCCTCGAGGAATTGATAGGTCAAATGGTGACCGCGGGTCGACTTCGTGCAGTTACTTGTCCTTGTGATGCGATTCGCGAAACGGAAATGTCACTCGTTTGTGTCGGGACACCCAGCAACAGCAACGGAAGTTTGGACCTCCGTCACGTCAAGAAAGTTTGCGAAGAAATCGGCGCGGCAATGAAAGCCAAAGCTGACCGCCACACTGTCGTCATTCGCAGCACCATGTTGCCTGGCACGATTGAAACCGTTGTCATTCCCACCCTTGAAGAATTCTCGGGCAAAAAATCGAACCAGGATTTTGGTGTTTGCATCAATCCCGAGTTTCTGCGCGAGGGCAGTTCGCTCAAGGATTTCTACGCACCGCCATTTACGTTGATTGGTGCGGACGATGACACGACCGCGATGCTCGTGCGCGAGCTTTATGAAAGTGTAGATGCGCCGTTGTTTGTGACGTCATTGAAAACTGCTGAGATGGTGAAGTATGCGTGCAATTGTTTTCATGCGCTCAAGGTGAGCTTCGCCAATGAAATTGGAAACATCTGCAAGGCTGCCGGCATCGACAGTCATGAAGTGATGAATGTTTTCACTCAGGACAAGAAACTGAACCTCTCGCCGTACTACTTAACGCCGGGTTTTGCTTTCGGCGGTTCATGTTTGCCGAAAGACTTGCGCGCGATTAATTACAAAGCAAAACAACTGGATGTGGAAGCGCCTGTTTTGGCCGCCATTCTGCCGAGTAACCGGTTGCAGATTGAGAGGGCAGTCGAGATGGTGCTCGCGACCGGAAAGAAGCGAGTTGGTATTCTCGGTTTTAGTTTCAAAGCGGGGACGGATGACCTGCGTGAATCACCGATGGTCACACTGATCGAGACATTGATTGGCAAAGGTCTGCGGTTAGCCATCTATGACAAGGATGTATCGTTGGCGAAGTTGTTTGGAGCGAACAAGGAATACATTGAACGCGAAATACCTCATATTTCACAGTTGATGCGTTCAAGCGTTGCAGAGGTGATGAGTGAGGCTGACGTTCTCGTAATCGGAAAGAAGTCTCAAGAATTTCGCACTATTGAATCCTCAGTAAGCAACGGGCAAACCGTAATCGATCTGGTCCGTTTGTTCGATCAAGTGCCCGGCAACGCCAGGTACGAAGGAATCTGCTGGTAACAACCCGCTGGTCCATCTTTTCTAGAAATGAGTTTTCGCAAGAGAAAAATCTTTGGTTTGTTAATCGGCGCCGGCAGTTTGCTGGCACTATGGCCCATTTTTGCATGGGGAGCGGCACGATTTCTCGTTGTTCGAACTGCTCCGCAAACTGCGGATGCGATTGTAATGCTTAGCGGGTCGGCAACGTTTCGTGAACGCGCGGAACACGCAGCTCAGCTTTATCGCGAAGGTCGTGGTTCACGCATCGTTTTGACTAACGACAATCTGAAGAGTGGCTGGTCAGAACAGGAACAACGCAATCCTCTTTATTACGAACGTGCGAGGCAGCGCCTCATTGACCTCGGGGTGCCGGAAGAAAAAATCGAGGTGATAAAGGATCCAATTCTCGGTACCTACGATGAAGCGGTAACGGTCAGGCTCTATTGTGAGAATCAGGGAATCCATTCCGTCGTGGTGGTGACTTCCGGTTATCACTCGCGGCGCGCGTTGTGGACCTTTCGCCATGTGTTCCAGGGAAGTGACGTTGCCGTCGGGATGGATCCGGCCGCGACCGGAATCGATACTCCAGGTCCAGCGATTTGGTGGCTCAAGTCGTTTGGTTGGGAAATGGTTCCTGAGGAATACGGCAAACTAATTTGTTACCGGCTGAATTTGAAATGAAAGCGTTAATTCATAAAAGACGAACGCCCTGGCTGCTGCTTATGCTGAGCTGCATCGTTGGGGTTTGCGCAGTCGGATTTACGCAACGTCGCGAAGTGCCTGGCGGGAAAATGATTGCGGTGCCGGCGGGAGCAGACTTACAAGCGGCGCTACGAAAGGCGCACTATGGTGACACTTTGGTGCTCGAGGCGGGCGCCACTTATGTTGGACCAATCGTGCTGCCGTTCAAAGCCGGCGCCGGAGCCAATCAATACATAACGATTCAAACGTCGAGGTTAGCTGACTTACCACCGGATGAGCGCATAAAACCTGACGTTCATGCCGCGTCAATGGCCAGAATCGTGGCGCCAACTGAAAAAGCCGCTGTTAGCACCGAGGCAGGAGCGCACCATTACCGGTTCATCGGCATTGAATTTCAGCCCGCACCGAATTCTGCTTACGTTTTCAATGTTATAGATCTCGGTGCTTCGGACTATACGACGCTGAATCAATTTCCGCATCACCTGATTTTCGACCGCTGCTATGTACACTCGACCGGTTTGAATCATGCGCGTCGCGGCTTTGCCTTGAACAGTGCTGAGACGTCCATTTTGAATTCTTATGTTTCCGGTTTTGCGGGCGCCGGCGACGAGACGCAAGCTATCGCTGGATGGAATGGCCCGGGACCGTTTCAGATCACCAACAATTATCTCGAAGGCGCAGG
>DATENN010000454.1:0-4027 GCA_035275045.1 Pyrinomonadaceae bacterium | reverse complement strand
TGAATGTATGGACCAGCGGTGACGGAAACCACATCCGGGAAATTCCATCCCATGAAATCGTTGAACTGAACTGAAACCGGCCTGGCGATTGCCGCTGATGTGGCCGCGTTACCGCGTTGCACTGATACCGGGCGCGCGATGGCCGCGCTTGTAGACGCAAAACCAAGCTGAACAGCTACTGGACGCGCTACTGCCGATTTGTTAAAGCTAACGCCTCGCTGAACGCTGACCGCTGCCGCGATTACCGACTGTATGTCATTCGGATCGTTTACTGTGACGCGCGCTTCGCCGGAGCGCGTGTTGTCAGCCACACTGGTGGCCTTGATCGTGAGCCCGGAAAATCGCGTGTTGGGCGCAGTATAGACACCGTTCGTCGAGATAGTTCCGATACTGGCGTTGCCGCCAACAACACCCTCGACACTCCATTCGACAGTTTGATCGAGTGTTGCCGGCAGCACCTCAGATATAAACTGCACGCTCTCGCCAAACTTCACACTCGCCGTTGACGGCGTTACTCGCAGGCCCGCGATCGTAAAAGGAGTTGCTGTAGAGACTGAGCCGGTTGGAGTAGTGATGGTAACCAGCCCGGTCGTTGCGCCCTCCGGCACTGCTGCTACAACTTTCGTAGGCGTGAAACTCACGATCGTCGCGGAGGCGCCATTGAACGAGACATCGTTGACGCCGCCACCAAACCCGAGTCCTATAAACGTCACCAGATCTCCCGGTATGCCTTCATGCGGTGAGAAACTCAGGATCGCGAGGGTCGTCGCCGGCATGCGGCGAACTGCGGTGATGTTGCCGGCAGCATCGTATTCATAAACTACCGCATCGCCTGCCGGATAAATCACGGCATGCAGCCGGCCGTTAGCGTCGTACACATAAGTCGTGGTGTTACCTTGCTGGGCAGTTGCGGACAACAAGGATGTGCTAAGGACCACTACCAGCACGAAGATTGGAAAACTTCGGAGGATTCTTTTACTCACGATAGATTCCGCCTCTCGACGTTGCCTTCCCTGTTGGATACGGTCAGTACCGCCCGCGGTAGCGGGTGGGTCAACCAATCGGATTCAAAATCAAATAGGAATAAATGCATGCTAATCATTGAACCACCCGCTACCGCAGGTGGTACTGACCTCTTCCAGGTGCGATTACTACTTGTCAGGAGCAGCAAGCGATCCGCTCAAGACTGGACGCGGTGGCGAGTCGCCATCATGTGTGTGGGCCAGGATCCGTTCATCTGCCCACTGCGGATGCGCAGCGAAGAAACGTGCGGCAATCGAGCTCGCCACCGGATCGTCTCGCCACTGCAAATAGCGCCCCCGCGCATAGTCGGCCTTCTCAGTTTGTCCTTCGCTTTGGTAGATCGGGGAGAGAAACTGATAAGCACCGAAATCAGTCGGATCGACGTTGATGATCGCTTCAAAGGCAACGCGCGCTTCCGCAATGCGGCCGAGGGCATAAAGTGTTTGGCCCAACTGCCGCGCCACCTCGCGATCGCGTGGATACTCCTGCGCCAGCTTAGCGAGCTCGCCGGCGGCCTCGACCGATCTCTTTTGACTTCGCAGCAGCAAAGCATGAATGAACCTTGCTCGCGCGTTGTGCGGATCGAGTTTCATCGCCGCGTCGAGAAGTTCCGCCGCCTTGCCGAGTTGGTTGCGTTCCGGACCAAAACGTTCTGTCTTCATTTCCGCAATCGCGGCACTCACCAGCGGGTAGGGGTCGGACGGGTTGAGTTCACCGGCACGGCGAAACGCTTCCGCCGCAGGCCCATATTGCGCTTGTTCCAGCAGCGCGATTCCATAATCGTTCCAGCGGAGCGCCTGCGCATTTTTTGTCGAACGATTTTTTGCGGATAACGCTCTGGCTGACATCGGAAATATCTTCACTTCGCTTTCAGCCATGCGGACGATCGGCATGGTTAACTTCCGGCCCTGACGCTTCAAGACGTAATTCGTGTACTCCTGAGTGAAGCGGCGATAGTTAACCGTTGTTCTGAGGGTGATGGCGCGTGAGTTATCGCGGTTCCAATTCTTCGGCAGGCGGAATCGAAAACGCACTACGTCCGAACGGCCGGCAGGAATCGCGTTGTTATAACCGACTACGTTGGTGAGCCAGATTTGATGGCGTGTAATCGGTCTGGCATCTTCATCAAGCAGAATAGCTTTATAGACGTGCGCACTATCGTCGAGCATTCCATCCGGCTTGATGAAGCCGCTGCGCATTAACGGCTTGCCTTGATCGTCGACGGCTTCAAACGCGACCCAAATCTCATAAAGGTCACGCACTTCCGGCGCAAATGAGTGGGCCGCCTTGCGATTGGCAACCACTACTTCCGCGGTGATCTCCTCGCCCGGGTTCAGTGTGAGTTGGCTGCCGGTGGTTACCTCGGGCAGTGTTTCGCCCGTGGACTCCCGCTTTAACGCAAAAATGTCCGCACTGATCACTTGAGAGCGGAGAAACTCTTCAATCAGCTTCACCTGTTTCATGTGGCCATAAAACAGCGGCGCAGCGGTGTTGGCGCCAAGCCATTGATGCGAAGCGATCACGCCGTTCTTCGCGGCGCGATCGTTGAGGCTTTCGATCTTTGGCATGTGGCAGCCGCGGCAATCGACTCGTTCTTCGGATCGATAGTAGGGAGACACCGATTCAAGTGAAGCTCCTGATTGTTGCCATTCATCGTAGGCCGAGAACCCGCGCATGTGTTTGTAGCCATTGAGATCGGGAGGAGCGTCGACCTTGTGACAGGTGGCACAGAACTCGGGTGTTCTCAGTAGTGGGCGCATCACTGCGCGCTTGTGACCGGGAATATCCGCGAGAATTTGTTCGTCGGTAAAGTTGCCGAAGATCGGCGTTCCATCCGCTTTGGCAAGCAGAGCGGGCCGGCGAATCGTAAAACTTCCAGTGCCGTTCAAACGTGCTTCAGTAATGGAATGGCAGACAGTGCAGGTGACACCTTCGTCGTCAAGCGAAGTGAAAGGCGCTTGCTGACGAGGTCGATCTTTGCTGAGCGCGCCTGAAAAGAGTGCTACCGGCGTATGACAACTCTCGCAATGACGAGTGAACTCAATGCCTCGCGTGCGCAACAGGATGTCTACGCTTTCACGATAAAACGGCTCACGTGCGGCATTTCGGTGCAGTGATTCGGACCAAGCCGCGTGAGTATCCTGGTGACAACCGAGGCAGCGTTTGGCGGAGAAGAATTGCTCGACTGGAATTAATCCGCCGTCTTCAGTTCTGGCATTGGACGGACTGAACAACTCCTTCGGCGACGAAGGAATAGGACGTCTCGTTGCACTGTCACCTGAGGCGCTGCTCATCCACGCGGCTAAAAAAACTGCCGCGAGAATCAAAAGGAGAAGTCGAGCAAACGAGTCAGGACGCTTGGGTATATACACGTCTGGCACCGAGGGCGAAAGTGTCTGTTATTAGAAAAGAAACACACTAGCGGGAGAGGCTAACGGATTTCTAAAAATGAGATTCTGCTTCTGGGCGAATACGTGAGAGAAAAGTCAGCCGCGATAAAACGGGGCGGAACCTAACACGTAAGAAGAAATCGTGTCAAGTTTTTTTAGATTTTTGATCGCGGATCATTTTTCAAGAGTGCGCACGTACAAGACGAGAGAGGTGATCTGATCATCAGTAATCTTCTCGGCGAAAGCGGGCATCTGGCCGCGACCATGCTTGATGGAATTAACAAGCCGCTTGTCATCTACTCGTTGCTGCCACTCCGAATCAGTGAGGTTGGTCGCACCTATAATCTGGCCATAGTTATTTCCAGCGCCATCTTGACCATGGCACTTAGCGCATTTCTGTTTGAATAGTCGCTTCGCTTCTTTAGTTTTGACCGGAGACACTTGTGAGCGCTGAAATCTGTTGGTAACAGCCTGCGACATGGTGGAACCAACGAATAAGTGCCCAGCCAATAAAATCATGACCAACGGACAAATGACTGATTTGGGATTCATCTGCAGGGATTCTACTGACCAAAAGTTCTGATAGCTGACGCCACGATATCATGGATAACGCC
>DATENN010000453.1:0-4040 GCA_035275045.1 Pyrinomonadaceae bacterium | reverse complement strand
TTTGTCGATTGGTATAAAGCTGGTCCATTCGCCCGCGTCAGTGGTGCCATCGTACGGCACGCTGCCGTCGCCGGTTTTCCGAATTGGAACGACGCCCGCCGCGTGATATCCGATATGACCGTCGACGTCGGCATACACAATGTTCTGGGTGGGCGCGGTAAACGAACGCAGCGCCGCGTTAAACTCTTTCCAGTTGCGTGCGCGGTTCATCAGGTAAGTCGAGTCGGCGTTGTTTAGCTTCGGATCCAGCGCCGTCCACCGCAGTGCATAACGCTTTCCATTCTTTTCAAAAATGATTGGCCCATGCCGCGTCACCGGCACATCCAACGTCACTGTATCGGCCGCAGAATCAGTGAAGCCTTTGCGAACTTTGATCTCTTCATGCCGCATCGTGACATCGGCCCAGCCCGCCGGAGTTTTGTAGCGCGCCGGGTTCGCAGGGTCGAATTGTTCGAGGTACAAATCCTGAACGTCCGGTCCAACATTGGTGAAACCCCAGGCAATGCGATCGTTGTGGCCAATGATGACACCGGGAAGTCCCGCCGTCGTCACGCCAGCGACGCGCACGCCCGGAGCTTCGAGATGGACCATGTACCAGATCGAAGGCGCAGAAGGAGACAAGTGCGGATCATTGGCCAGCAACGGCTTGCCGGTGACTGTGTGCTTGCCGTTGACCACCCAATTGTTGCTGGCCGCGAGACTTTCGGCGTACATACCGAGACGCTTAAGCGAGTCCGATTCCAACTGCTGATCTCTTGCGAGGGCGGCGATGATTGATCCATCGAAGTCGTGAGAACCAATTTGGGAAACTCGCGGCGCCGCTTTGCGCGAATCCTTGCCGACCACGAGAACGTCAAGCGGCGAAATCTCGGGCATCAACATCGCTCTTTTTTCCGGCGACAAACTCGCAAGTCCGTCTCGCATGAGGTCGAGCCGCCACGTTGATGACAGTGCTTCGGCAAACACCTTGATGACGAGTAACGAATCGACTGGCGTCCAGGGCGCGGGTTTGTATTGCAGGATCTGAAACTCGGGCGGCAGCGATTTCGCATCAAGCGAAGCGATAAAAGCGTTCACGCCGTCGGCGTAAGCCTGCAGCAGCGCTTTCGCTTGCGGACTCGCCTGCGCGAATTCAGCTTCGGCGACGTGCGTGAAGCCTAAAGTGCGATGTTGTTTATCCTGCTCGAGTACCACATTGTTCGGTCCGGCGCTGAGAATTTCCGCGAGCTGCCCACGTTCCGAACGCCGCAGCAAATCCATTTGCCACAATCGATCGCTTGCCGTCACAAAACCCTGCGCCAAATAAAGATCGTGATCGTTCTTCGCCTGAATGTAAGGTATGCCGCGTTCGTCGCGACGTACCGTTACTGGTTCGTTCAAGGCCGATACGGCAAGCGATGTAGATTGCGCGGCCGCATTGGCCGACAAGAAAAGAAAAATGAGTGCAATTAACGAGGGAAATGACAGGTAATGCGAGAGTCTGCAAAATCCAGGGGACATCAGGGAACCTCACTTCTGAGTTTTGGCAATATTAACATAGCGAATTTATCATGAGGCGACGTTCGCCTGAGGCGAGATCGGGACACGGCAGTCCGTATTACCCGCGTCGGCCTGCTTAAATTGTTTCCGCTTCACCACGCAATCGCGGCGTGCTGCTCACGGCATGCCAGTGAAACGATGATTGACGCGCCATCGCATGGCAGCTAGAATCCGGCACAAGAAATCTGTCAAATGTCCTACGCCTTTAAACATTTTCTCGTCGCCATGGCGGCCATGATCTTCGCCGGCGCGATTTCTGTATCAGCGCAACAGCGGCCGCTAATTACAGAAGATGTCGACATCATTCCGCCGGGAACAATGCGCGTCGAGGCGGGCATCGATTTTCTTCAAGGCGCGAAGTTTTCTGTTTCCGGACTGAACGGCGATCTAACACGGGTGGGCGTCATCGGTCTCAACTTTGGGCTGGCGCCGAACGTGGAGTTTCAGATAGAAGGCGTCGCGCAGAATTTTCTCAGTATCAACTCACGATCGGCCTCGCTGGTGCCCCTGACAATCGCCCCCGGAGCAAATTCCACCAACGACACCGGCGACTTTACGCTCTGGGCCAAGTTCAAATTGCGAACTGAGACCGCTCATGGGCCGTCGCTAGGGTTTCGTTTTGGTGTTGGCTTGCCGAACTCTAATCAACGACGGGGAATCGGCATTAATCAAACGAATGCTTACGGCCAAATACTGGTGGGCAAAAAATTTGGGCGCGATGGCCGGCTGAACACTTTTGGCAATCTTGGCATCGCAATTCTGACGGCGCCCACCGAGTTATTTTCACAAAACGACGTGCTGACTTATGGGCTCGCCGGAATCTATCGTTTCAACAAGCAGTTTAGTCTTGCGGGGGAAGTTAATGGCCGGGCCAATACTCGCCCCGGTGGCGGCCCAAAAGGTACTGAATCTCAATCGGAAGCGCGTTTAGGGATGCAAGTCCACGCGTCGGGCTTGCGGTTTGATTTTGCGGCAATCAAGGGACTCACCAGCTTTACTCACAATAGCGGTATCACAGTTGGCGTGACCTATGACACGCCCGCCATATTTGTTCCCGCCAAATAAATCAGTGACAAGTGACAGGTGACAAGAGAAACCTTTCTTGTTCGGCGAAGCTCTGTTCTTTGCTCGTGAGCAAAATTGACTTGGAATGCCGCCTCTCGTCATCTGTCACTTGTCACTCTCATCTACATTGACTGTAACCGCCGCCTCACTTATTACTTGTCACCTGTCATTTGTCGCTGATTATGTTCGATTGGTTAAGACCGATTGGTCACTGGTTAGAGCGCTACGTTATCTCGTTGCCGATTTACTATGCAGTCCCGGCAATGATTGTCATCGGTGCGCTTGACTCGTCGTTACTGTCCCTGCCTGAGATAAACGATTACCTCGTCGTCGGCAGATGTTTTCGCCAGCCGAGCGCGGTCTTTTACTTTCCGCTCTTTGCCGCCATCGGTTCGGTCCTCGGATGCCTGCTGCTCTACACAATCATGAGGCGTGGCGGACAGGCGTTACTGCGACGGCGCTTCAAACGCGAGAATATTGAAAAAGTGGAGCGTGCCTATGCGCGCTATGGTTTCCTGGCCATCGCGATACCGGCGCTGTTGCCGCCGCCAATGCCGTTCAAAATCTTTGTCGCCACCGCAGGTACACTTGAATATCCTCGCTGGAGATTTTTACTCACAGTGATGATCTCGCGCGCACTGCGGTACTACATCGAAGGCGTGCTGGCGGTTTTCTACGGGCGCCGCGTATTATCCTTCCTTCGCGATAAAGGCCTGGCAATCGTAGTTGTCTGCGGCGCAGTCGCAATCATTTTCGTAACCATCTACGCCTTCGTTGGAAAGCGACGCGCGGCGATTAGCGACCAGAGTAATACGGACGAACGCCCGGTCGACGAGGAAGTCGGTTGAATCACTTCATACCCAAAGTTACAGCGGCGTTGGAGCGCTTATCCAATTATTTCATTGCGCTCGGGCCGTTTGGTTTATTTGCGGTAGCACTGTTGGATTCTTCATTCGTGCCATTGCCGAGCAGCGCAGATGCATTGATGCTGTTGCTGTCCACCGCGCATCCGCGATTGATGTTGTTATATGCGGTGCTGGCGACGGCCGGTTCGACGATTGGTTGTGTGATCCTTTATTACATTTCAAGGCGCGCTGGACGTCGCGCGCTAAGCAAATTTTCTGCGTCAAAACAAAAGCGCGTTAAGGATCTAATTGATCGTTACGACATCCTCGCGGTGCTGGTGGCTTCGTTGTTGCCGCCACCGTTCCCATTCAAGCTGTTTGTGATCACGGCTGGAGTTTTTCGCTTCAGCGTGCTGCGCTTTACGATCGCGATTGCGGCCGGACGCATTTTTCGCTTTTTACTGGAAGGATATTTCGCGGTGCGGTATGGCGCGCAGGCAAAGCAAATCCTGGCGCATTACTATCCGTGGATCGGATTGGGCTTGGCGGTGGCGATCATCGCGTTCTTCGTAACGCGAACGCTTTTAAAAA
>DATENN010000452.1:0-2122 GCA_035275045.1 Pyrinomonadaceae bacterium | reverse complement strand
AACGTCGATCGCCAAAGTTTGCGGCGCCCGTTCGCGTTGCTGTTCACCGCCGATGAAGAAATCGGTTTGATCGGCGCGAAACGCTTTTCTGCTCTCAAACCATTGAAGGCGAAGTTTGCGCTGGTCGGCGAGCCCACCTCGCTCCAACCGATACGTGGTGGAAAAGGTTACTGTCTCGCTGAGATCACGGTCGGCGGGCGCGAAGCTCACAGTGCTTATCCCGCGCTCGGCACTTCGGCAATCAACGGCGCGTCACGTTTGATCTCGCGTATTGAACAAATCGCCACGAATATGCAGTCGGAAGCGCGCCAGGATTTCGATCCGCCCTTCACCACTTTGAACATAGGCTTGATTCAGGGAGGTACTGCAAAAAATGTGATTCCGGGGCGCTGCAGTTTTACTCTCGAATGGCGGCCTATTCCGGGCCAGGACGCGAACTTTCTGTTGACAAAGATCGAGGCCGCGGTTGCGGAAGAAGCGGCTCGCGATCCAAATTTGACTTTCAAGATAGATGCATCGCGCGCTGATGCCGGATTCGAAACGTCCGCGCATTCCCGGCTCGTAACCTTAATGAAAAATCTGACCGGGCGTGCTTCCGGCACAGTCGCATTCGGCACCGAAGCGGCGCAGATGGCCGAGCTGGGCGCCGAAGCAGTAGTCTTCGGTCCCGGCAACATTCGCGACGCGCATCGCACAGGCGAATTTGTGCCGGTCGCTGAATTGGAACGATGTGCCGAGATATTAACCGCAGCTATTGATGCCTTTTGTGTGGCTTGAGGCAACGGCGCAGCCCGACATTCCATCGGAATGCTCAGAAGTTCTACCGGAATTCCAACATTTGCGGCTTCAGAAATCGTTGAAGATCGAGCTCGATAAAATTCGCGTTGCCAGCCCTTGTCCCATCTCGTGGGACGACATGACCGGCGATAACCGCACACGGTTTTGCTCGCACTGTCAGCTAAATGTCTATAACTTTTCCGAATTGACCCGTGCCGAAGCCGAGCAGCTTGTCTCTGCCAGCAACGGCCGGTTATGCGGGCGACTTTATCGGCGGCACGATGGAACTATCCTGACGAAGGATTGCCCGGTGGGATTGCGGCGGTTGCGTCAGCGCGTTTCGCGCCAGGCGGCTGCAGTATTTGCGACCTTAGTCGCATTAGGCTCCGCGGTCTTTGGGCAAACATCTAATCGCGACAAGAAAAAATCCTGCGTGTCGCAGGTAAAAATTGTGCAAACGACCAAAGACAGCGCTGAGGAATACGCCGTCTCCGGGACAGTACTCGATCCCAACGGCGCCGTGATTCCGTATGTGACGATTGTTCTGAAAAGCAAATCCGGAAGCCGCTTACGATCTGTCGTAACCAGGGACGACGGCGGTTTTTCTTTTTCCGGATTGAGCGAAGGTAATTATTCCCTTACGATGACCGCGAACGCGTTTAAGAAAGTCGTCGTACCTTTCAAACTTGGAAATAATGTGAACTTAACGATGGCGGTGACGTTGCTGCTTTCAGAAGATTCTATGCTTATCGGAGTCATCGTCGACAATTCGATGCTCGATTTACCGGCCGGTTCGTTCACGATGAGTGGCGAAGTAATTCGCATGCTCCCGCACTAACCATAATGAAACGGTTCTGTTTTCTCTCTCTACTAATCGCGCTCGGCGCTTTGCCGGCGTTGGGTCAACAACCGCCGCTGACCAGCAAAGAAGTCGTGGCGCTGGTCTACCAGCTCCCAAAGCATCCGGAATTGCGTGATGAAGTAGTAGGCCAGATTCGCAAACGCGGCATTGGTTTTCCGCTCACCGACGGCTTGCGTTCCCTGGTGGCGAGCAAAAGCGGCAATGATCCTTTACTGCGCCATACGCTGGATGAAGCAGAACGCCGGCGCGTTAATCCGGCAGCGGCTGTGCTTCCGCCGGAACGCGAAGCGAACGAATTGTTAGAGCGGACGCGCGCCGCCACGCTCGCGGCGGCGGATGCGATGCCGGACTTTATCGTGAAGCAGTTGATCAAACGATCACGCGCGTACGGCGGAACGAACAACTGGATTCCCCAGGACAACTTAAGTGTCGCGGTCGCCTATCGCGCGAACTTGGGTGAGCAATACAAAGTGCTGGCCGTTA
>DATENN010000451.1:0-3716 GCA_035275045.1 Pyrinomonadaceae bacterium | reverse complement strand
GCTTCGGCCTGAATGGACTGTTCCGCTTGTAATTGAATCACAGCCAGTGAGAAGGCGGGTTGATGTAGGACCTCGTATTTGTATCCACCGCCCTGCCCTTTCGCATCTTCATCAATATGAATTCCATGGGTAGCGGCGTTTCCCGTGGTTGCCTGAGTGGACGGTGCGGCGGCCGTCAGTCGATAGCCGCAGGCTCCACAAAAACCGGCGCCCTGTAACAATGGCGCCCCGCACTTCGGACAGTTCATAAAACGACTCCTTGAGATTTTTCATTGATGATGGCCACTGCGTCTTCCGGAGTGCTTGCAAAATCGAGCGCGGCCACGTCCTCGTCGCTAACGACAAGATGCTCTTGCCACGCACGGACTAATGGCGGCCAACAATCACCAAGTAGAACGAGCGGGCGCGGACCAATCACTCTAGTTTGCATTTTGTTCCAGACGAGCGACAACTCGGTGACTGTGCCCATGCCGCCGCGGATCGCAATGAATCCGACCGAACGAGTAATCAAAAGTTGAAGTCGTTCGTAAAAATGTGCGGTTGCAACCTTATCGGTGAGAAAACGATTCGGCTCGGCCTTGAACTGGTTCATCGTAATGCCGAGCACGCGGCCGCCGCGTTCGTGTGCGCCGCGACTGGCCGCTTCCATCACGCCAAGATAACCGCCGGTGCAAATCGTATAGCCGTTGTCAGCCAGCAATTCACCTACGCGACGAGCGTCGGCATATTCGTGGTCCGACTCTTGGCACTTGGCGCCGCCGAAGATCGTGACGATGCGCTCGGCGAGTTCGCTCATGCCGGTACCTCGCCACTTACCATTAGTGAGCCTTCCTGGCGATAGCTGACAAAATCTTCGCGAGATTTAAAAGAGCCGCTGGTGTAATCCGCCGGCACGGGGGTGGGATCGTACAGACGGCGCACTGCGACATTCGAGAAACCGGCACTCTCAAACAGAGCGCAGTACTCAGCGCTGCTCAAAAGTTGCACGGGCACTTTCAAGGTTTCGATCCATTGATGTGAGGCATTGTTTTCCTGATACAGGTCGACAACAGAGATAAAGCGGCCGCCAGGTTTCAGAACCCTGCGAATTTCTTTCAAAGCAGTCGAAACGTCGGCGTAGTAGTAGAGCGATTCCATGGAAAACGCGTGCGTAAACTCGTTTTCAGCGAAAGGAAGTTTTTCGGCGCTCGCTTCGCGGAATTCGATGTCGGGGAAAGACGAGGATGATTCAATCGCGATTTCGATCATCTCGTCTGAAATGTCAATCCCCACCACGCGGCCTTCCGTAGCTGCTGCTGCCATCAATCGCGTGGCCCAGCCGTTACCACAACCGACGTCAAGCACGCGCGCGTCCTGGGGAAGACTTAGCAGCTTTATCGCCTGCTCGCCGACGGGGCGGTGACCCTTCTCCATACTCGGACCTTTGCCGGCACGGGCCCATTCGTTAAATTCGCGGCGTAGATTTTCGTTCATTGATAACCGGAAAACTTAGATTGGCGCCCTCCGTCCCGAAGGCTTCAATTGTTGTAGCGGCGCCGAAGATGTTCTGCAGAAATGTTTCTATCGACGGCAAACTTAAAGCTCGAACTAAGGCCTTATCCGGTACAACATTCGCGGAAATGGAATCGTTTCCCGGATGTGTTCAATGCCGCACATCCAGGCGGTGCAACGCTCGATGCCCATCCCAAAACCCGCATGAGGAACGCTGCCGTAGCGGCGCAAATCCAGATACCATTCAAAAGCTTCCTGCGGCAACTGGTGCAAGGCGATCTGCTGCTTTAAGAATTCGAGGGACGTCGCGCGTTCACCACCACCGATCACTTCACCGTAACCTTCAGGCGCTAATACATCGACACCCAGCGCGAGCTCATCCCGCTGCGGATCACGAGCCATGTAGAAAGCTTTAACGACCGCAGGATAATGATGGACCATGACCGGGCGATCGTAGTGGTTCGAAAGATAAGTTTCGTCGGGCGCGCCAAAGTCCCCGCCCCATTCGAAAAGCGATTCCAGCTCACCCTTTTCATGCCCGGCTTTCAACATCTTCACCGCTTCGTCGTAATGAAGCCGCGGGAACGGCGGCACAATGGCTTCGAGCTTTTTGGTGTCGCGCTCTAGTACTTTCAGCTCTTCAGATCTATCTTCAAGCACCCGGCCGGCGATGTACGACAAAAATCTTTCAGCCAGCGACATGACGTCGTCGAGCGTCGCATAAGCCATTTCAGGCTCGACCATCCAAAACTCCGTCAAGTGCCGGCGCGTCTTCGATTTCTCGGCGCGAAATGTTGGCCCAAAACAATAGACCTTGCCGAAAGCAGCGGCGGTGGCCTCGTTATAGAGCTGGCCCGATTGAGTTAGATATGCCTTTTCGCCGTCAAAATAATCGACTTCAAAAAGTGTGGTCGTGCCTTCACATGCCGCAGGTGTGAAGATTGGCGCATCCGCCAGTGTGAAGCCGTCATTATCGAGAAAGTCGCGTACGGCCTTCACAACTGTGTGGCGCACTTTCAGGACCGCGTGCTGACGCCGCGACCGCAGCCACAGATGCCGGTGGTCCATCAGGAATTCGGTGCCGTGCTCTTTAGGCGTGATGGGATAATCATGAACGTCAGCAAAGACCTCGGCGTCGGTTAGATCAATCTCATACCCGCCGGGAGCGCGCGAGTCAGCGCGAACCGTGCCGCGGATCGAGAGGGCAGACTCCTGGCCTAAACCTTTCAGCGCGTCCCAAATTTCAGATGAAATCGAGTTCTTCAATGCAACGCATTGAACGACGCCGGTGCCATCGCGTAATTGCGGAAAGAGAATCTTCCCACTCGATCTCAGGTTATAAAGCCAACCCTTGATCGTCACCTCCTGCCCGACATGACGCGACAAATCGTTGATAAAAACCCGTTCCGCTGGTGCTTTTTCCATTGATGTCGATTCGGTTGCCATAACGAAACTGACAGCTTGTCTTACAGTTACCTCACCCGTTCCCTGATCATGCGGCGTAATACTGGGAATCGATCGAGCCAGTCCGCAGCCTGCAGCACGATGCAAAAGGTTGGCTGAATAAATCGTTCATAAGCCACGCCACGACCGCACACTGCGGTTTGATAAGAAAAGGTCCCAATTGCTTTCAGGCCGCGCTGGATCGTCATTAGCCGAAATTCATAAGCAATGTCATCGGGATCAAGCGCGGTCAACCCCAGCAAGCGCCTCTCCTCCAACAGGAACAAACGGTAGGCGCGCGATTCCGCCAGGGTCGGCGGCTCTGGCCGGCGGTCCAGCAGAAACGACACCAGGTCGTAGGTCACCGGTCCCATGCGTGCGTCCTGATGGTCCACTACGCGTAGCCGATTGTTCGCATCGACCATCAGGTTGGCAGCGTGAAAATCGCGATGACATAACACGCGTGGTCGGGCGGCTAACTCCGCGGCGATGTCGTTCAGTTCCGCTTTCAATTCCGCCGCTTCCGCATGGCGCAGGGTTTCTTGTCGCAGGCTGCCGAAATAGTGATCAACAAAAAAGTCGAGCTCCCATGACAACTTTGGCTCGTCAAAAGCGAGCCGGCTGGCGATCGATTGTTGACGATGCGCAGTTTCGGTCGCCTTTTGAATCTGCGCGATCATGTTCACCGCGCGCTCTTTGAACTCTTCGCATTCATCTTTGGGTGCTTCGTCATAAATGCGAAACAGTTGGCGGTCACCAAGATCCTCCTGAACGATAATCCC
>DATENN010000450.1:0-8047 GCA_035275045.1 Pyrinomonadaceae bacterium | reverse complement strand
TGTTGTCCGCGCGGTTTTTTACGAATGCCTGCTTTGTGCTGATCTTTTTTCATTTTCATTCACCGTGAAATTAACTAACTGCGCTTGTCCTCGTCTAACTGACGCAACGTGTCCAATATCAAGTTGGTATTACTTGCCGCCTGGATGCGCGCGGGAAATCGCTGCGCAGACTTTTGAAATTCAAAGCTGCCACTCGTTATCTCTACGATGCGGCGAAAGGCGGATTCAGCGACTTCACCATGCGCTTCGGCGTCCACAATACGTCCGTCATTGAAAAGTAGTCGACCACTTTGCGTTTCGTTTGTGAGGAACAACGAGCCGGTTAGCTTCGCGTTCTCGATTACCTGAACAACATCAAAAGTATTTATCGCCGATAGATCGCCTGCCAGGGTTGCGCCGCGTGACACGTTCGTTGCCGCTGTTGTTGCCTGGGGCGCCAGGTCGGGACGGCGCGCGCGCCGGATTGATTCGAGTCCGGCCGCGATGTTTAAACGCGCATCCAGCTGCTTTGCCTCGAGCAGTCGTTCGTACGCATTGTCGAAATCGTCGCGCTCAACATACAAACTCGCGAGCGCTAAACATTGGCGAGCCGCCTCATCACTCTGCTTTTGCGTAATGCAAACTTCGCGAATTCGCTCGCGCAACGGAATAGACCGCGCGTTTCTTTCCAACGCCGTTCGCAATCGTCTGATAGCGCGATCCGGCGCCTTGTATTTCAGAAACAGCTCGGCGTCCAAAAGCGCGGTATCGACCTCGCTAACGTGCTCGTCGGTTGATGAACGATCAGCCATTGTGTGTTCCGAACTGCCTGGTTTGCGTGAGTCTATCACACGACCCGCCGGAACTTTGGCGTTCAACTTTTGTCTGAATGTGATAAATTCTCGCGCAGTTAGGATTCGTCAGCGCCCCGTATGAAAGCATCAAAAACCACTCGCCGCGTTTTTCGGAGGCGGGCAGTTCAGTTGCAAGCCAGTATTCGTTTCAAGCCGGCGGCGTCATTCACCGCCAGCGGCGATAAGGACCGGCTGACGCTGGTCGGTCGCACGCGCGACATCAGCGAAACCGGCATGGCCTTGCTGGTTTCAGCAAAAAACATCGATCGCTATTTGACGCGGAAAGAAAATGGGTTCGATGTAGAGCTGCGCCTGCCCGACGGCGCGGTAGAGTTAGAAGCCTCGCCCGTTTATTTCAAGAAATCGACGACCGGTGCGGTGGCAACTTATTTGATCGGCTGCCGATTTCTCACCGGCCAAAATGCGCACGTCAGCAGGTTGATTGCCTTCCTTCGCTCACTCCCGGTTAACTAGAACGAACTTCAGTCTGGTTTAGTAGCACTCCTTCAGTCTGTGTTTCGGTGGTCTATTACTGAAAAGCAGCACAGACTAATGTCTATGCCACAGCCGCGCATTAGAAATCGAAGCGGACGCCCAATCGAATTTGGCGCGGTCGCAATGTGCGCGTGGTTACAAGGAAGGAATCGAGAAATGCCTGGCGCTGTTCAGGAGTCGCGGTGGGCGCGAAAGAATTAAAGTTAATGAACTCGCTTCCAAAACTAAAGACAGTGCTGTTGAAAACGTTATCGATCTCAACTACGGGCCGCAGTCGCATCTTTTCTGAGATCTTAAATTCGCGCGTCACATTCAGGTCAAAGAAGAATTGACCCGGCCCTTGACCGGCGTTGCGCGGCAAGTTACCGGTTTGGCCAATGGTGGGCAAGGCAAACTGGTTAAGGATGGCGGGATCGATTGGATCGCCCGGCGCCCTCCAGTGCAACGAGTTGAGATCACCGGTGAAGATGGGCCGATCGTTTCCTACGTCATCGAGGTTGCGATCGTCACCGCCGATCGAAATATTAAAGGGCGCTCCCGATGCCAGGCGCACAATCGGCGCGAAACTTAACTTGCCGAATCTCGCAGGCGTTTCAAACGTGCCTGAGAATACAAAGCGATGAAGCCGGTCGAGCAGGCTACGCGCTCTTTCAGCAAAGAAATTTCCCGGTATCAGCGCGTCGGAAGTATTAACAATCCCGTCATCTGTCATATGCGACCAGGTATAAGCGCCGCGCATCGAGAAACCAAAACCAGCGGTGCGCTTGAAGCGCTTGCGCAGCTCTAATGTGACACCATGATAAAAACTGTTGCCGCCGGAAATTAGTTGTTCCACTTCCTCGCGCGTAGGATCAGGACGAAAACGATTTAGCGCCGCGAGCGCGACTTCGACCTGAGTTGTCGAGGTAAAGCTATTCAAGTTGATCACAGAGATCGGGACGCCGAATTCATTGATGCGAATTACGCCATTCGGATTGTTAGGATCGACGGGGTTCAGGACGAAGCGGACCAATTCGCCGGCGGTCGATGCGTTGTACAGCGGGCGTGGTCCATTGGGCCCGCTCTTAAAATTCGCAAAATCGCGCGATGCCAGAAATTCCGAGAAGGTCCTAAACCCAGTCGGTAGACGCGGAGCGTTCGCGTTGAATTCGCGCCACAGATGCAGTCCTCGATTGAAAGTGTAGTTTGTTTCGAATACAAATCCGCCCGCGAGTTCCCGTTCCATGCCGATGTTGGCCTGGTAACTTTCCGGGATGCGCAGGTTCGGATCGAGGCGGCGCGAGAAGCCTTCGTTCAGCGAGCCAAACTGTCTCACCAGCGGAGAATCGGCAGTTAGCACTTGCGGAAAGCTGAGATTCTGCGCAATGAAGTTACGATGAAAATCTGCGCTGCCGATCACTCCGGTTGCGGGATCAATAAGATCGTTGGTATCGAAAAATAGTTGTTGCGCGCCCAGCGTAAAATCATCAATGGTCCGCAATAGCGCGCGGTTGTAAAACATTCCGGCGCCCAACCTTATTACCATCTTGCCCGACTTCGTTGGATCATAAGCGAGTGAAAAGCGCGGAGCCCAGTTATTGAGATCACGCACGATCGTTTCTTCTTCCCAGCGCAGGCCATAGCTCACCAACAAGTTTGATTTCAGTCGCCATTCATCCTGGAAATAGAAAGCGAGGTATGTATTTTTCTGCGTTGATTCTGCCTGGAAATTCTGGCGGAACCGGGTGGGCGCATTTGCCAGAAAATCGGCGGGACTGGCAAAAGTAAACGTGCCCGAAATGTCTGAGAGATCAATGAAGGTCGAATTGATCCGCTGAACGTCGCCACCGAACTTTAAAGAATGTGCGCCGGCTACGAATGACAAAACGTCCTGAACCTGGACGCGATTTTCACGCCGGTCGGTGGCGCCGGAAGTTGACGAACCCGCGACCAAAGTTCCGGAACGTTCCGCCGGGTCAGTTGCCGGTAACGGATCATTGAGAGTGATCAAAACTACCGGGCTGCGGCCGCCACTCGCTTCAACCGCAGGGGTCAGCCGCGAATATTGCAGACGCAGCTGGTTGACCAGCGTCGGCGAGAAAACAAAATTGTCGCTATACGAAATCGCGTCCGTTTTTCTGGTGCGACCTAATAGCGCTTCTGCTAAACGATTGCCGCCTCCAAACTGTCGCAAGTTGTTCAGTCGACCGAGCTGATAAAGCACGGAACCGTTGTGCATGTCGGAAAATTTGTGGTCGATACGAGTTGTGGAGATGTGGTTCTTGGATGGCGTCGAAATGCTGTCAACGAATGGCGCAATTCCCGCATTGAACCGCAACGTGCCGATCGCTACCGGATCGGTAATCGTGGGTGCCGGCAAGGGAAAGCGCGGGTTCTGCTTAATAGGAACAAGCGTGTCGATCGTTGCCGAATCCAGCACCGTGTCGTACTCGTAGGCGCTGAAAAAGAACGTCCGTTTCCGGCCATCATAAAAAGGCAACCGCACCGGTCCGCTAAAGGTCGCGCCTGGATCGTGTTCAGTGAAAGGTACGCGAGTTAATCCTCTCGCCTTATTGTTTGAAGTATTCGCATTAAAAATATCGTCGCGGAAAAAGTAGAACAGCCGCCCACGATAGCGGCTGGATCCGCCGCGGGTGCGAATATTTATTCGTCCCCCTGAAGCCCGGCCGTATTCCGCTGAAAACTGATTCGTGATTATTTGCACTTCATCGACTGCTTCGATCGAAGGCTGAAAACGTTCGCGCGCTGCGCGGTCGTCGTTATTGTCGAGCCCGTCGATGGTGATGTTGTTGGAGTAGGCGGGGCCGCCCGAAAGTGAAAAGGTGCCACTCTCTTCAGGTGTATTGGCGGGCGAGGTATTCCGGTCCTCAGCGAGATCCCGAGTTGAAAGCGCTTCTTCCGAAACGCCGGGCAACGTGAAAACCAAATCCAGCGCGGAACGCGAGGCCACCGGCAACGACTCCACTTCGACTTGAGTGACTGTGCCACCGACGACTGTTCGGGTCGTATCGACTGGCGGCGTATCTGCTTCCGAAATCACCAGCGCGCCTACCTTGATCTCCGGCGGCAGCAGGACGATGTCCAATTGCAAATTCTGGCCGGCGATTGTTGGCAGACCGAGTCGCTCGTCTGGTGCGAAGTTAGTAAACGACGTTCTTAAGTTATAGACCCCGGGCTCCAATTGAATGATTCGAAAGTCGCCCTGAGCATCCGTGACTACTGTTCTTTCAACGCTTGTCGCCACCAGCACAGCGGTGACAGTCGCGCCGGGAATCAACGCGCCATTTTGATCGGTGACGTGTCCGCTGATGGTCACGTTATCGAGACTCTGCGCTTCGCAAACCGACGGCGTGGCGAAGCAAATGACCGTTGCCAGCATGAACAGCGACAGGGCATAGATAGATCTGGAGGCGAAATTGCGCATGAACGAAACTGCGTTGTGAAGTCACGAATGCCGCGCGGCGCATTCGTGCCGTATTCGTTAGGGTGAAATTCGAGTGGGTGATGTTTAAGGCTTGGGAGCGGTCAACGGCGGGCGAAATTTAACACATCACGCTGGAACCGAACAAGGCTTGCCGACATCGCTGAATAACGATCCGCAGATTTCGCAGATTACACAGATTTCAACGCTTTAATAATTGGGAATACGCTGTGATTTGCTTCCGCGTAATCGGTGTAATAGATGTATGGCTAACCCCGGAAAGCTCGGCGACGCAATGCGGCAGTACGTGTAAGCGGGACGAGCGCGTCGGAAGTGCCTTCGGACGGAACGTCGCCAAAGTTGGTCAATTCTTCAGCGTGCGATTGCAGATAACGGAAGAAGCGCTCGAACTCCTGCTGCATCGCGTCCATTTTCTCGCGCATGTTCAAAATGATTTCGACACCCGCGAGGTTCACGCCGAGATCGCGTGTCAGCGACAAAATCAATTCAAGACGCTCAAGATCCGGATCAGTGTAGAGCCGCGTGTTGCCTTCCGAGCGCGAAGGCTTTAACAGTCCTTCCCGTTCATACATCCTGAGCGTTTGGGGATGCAAACTGTACTGCTCCGCCACGGCGCTGATGGTGTATGTCTTTGGTTTGCGCTTCATCGTCGTGAATCGTGATCGTGAATGGTTCGTGAATCGTAAATACCGCGTTCGTTCTACAATTTACGATTACTATTCCAGCCCCATTTCAACCCTGGGGTTCTCGTTATTTATCTTCGCGTACTCTCGCAACACGTCTTTCGTCTCTTCCGAAATGACTTTCGGCAAACTGATCTGCACTTCTACGAATTGATCGCCACGCGCGCCGGGTTTACGCAACGAAGGCGCGCCGCGCTGGCGCAGGCGAAACTTCTGACCTGATTGCGTGCTGGGCGGAACTCGCAGTTGCGCTTTACCTTCCACCGTCGGCACTTCGATCTTTGCGCCGAGTGCTGCTTCGGGCACCGTAATCGGCACCGTCACATAGATGTTGTCGCCTTTGCGAGTGAAATATTTGTGCGGTCCGACATTCGTGATGATGTGCAGATCACCCGGCGGCGCGCCGAGCCGGCCGCCGTGACCCTTGCCCGGAATGCGCACGCGAGATCCGGTTTCGACGCCGGCAGGAATACGCACTTTGACGTTTTCGGTTTTTGGAACGACGCCTTTGCCTTTGCACAGAGAACACGGCGAGCGCCGCCGCCCGGAGCCGCCGCAATCGGGACACTCCTGCGCAAATCGCAGTCGACCGCCGGCGCGCTGCACCTGGCCTGTGCCCTTGCAGGTCGAACAAACCATTAGTGGCCCACCGATGTCCCCGGCGCCGTTACATCGTGAACATTGCTCGGAACGATTCACGGTGATGTTGGTGGTGAGTCCGTTGATCGCTTCTTCAAACGAAAGCGACAAAGGCATTTCGATGTCGGCGCCACGCTGTGGTTGAGGCCGCGGCGGCTCCTGTTCCTTTGCGCTGCCACCAAATAGATCGGCAAAGATGTCGCGAAAGCTTGAACCACTTCCCGACGGCGTGGCACTTCCCCAATCGAACCCGCTGAAATCGAATCCTGGTGGAGTGCGACCGGCGCCACCCGCAGTCGCCCCGCGCGCGGCCGCATCGGCGAGGTTGTCCGAGTACTGGCCAAACTGATCGTAAACTTTCCTCTTCTTTGGATCGGAAAGCACGTCGTGAGCTTCGGTCGTTAGTTTAAAGCGCTCCTCGGCCGACTTATCGCCAGGATTAACGTCCGGATGATATTTGCGGGCGAGCCGGCGATAAGCCTTCTTGATTTCTTCAGGCTTTGCGTCGCGCTTTACACCGAGTACTTCGTAGTAGTCTTGCTTTGCCACTGTTACATTTCCAATCGTCGATTGACAATTTCCGATTTAAAAGGCGGAGAGAATTATTTCGCTCCGCCTTCTTTTCAATCGGCAATCGGCAATCGCAAATCGGCAATCCCTTTACTTGTTCTCGTCGACATCCACGTACTCAGCATCGATGACGTTATCTTCGCCACCTGGTCCGGACGACGACGCACCTGCGGCTGAAGCCTGGTCTCCGGTGCTTGCTTCGCTATCGGGAGGTGGTGTTTGCTGGTAAAGCGCTTCGGCCAATTTGTGCGACGCACTTTGCAGTTGATTAAAGGCCTCGTTTAATCGTTCAACGCCGCCCTCGGTCAACGCCTTCTTGGCTTCGGCGATTGCAGTTTCAACTTCGCCTGCGACCGCACCGACCTTGTCGCGATTATCGTTGAGCGTTTTTTCCATCTGGTAAGTCAAACCGTCCAGACGGTTGCGTGCCTCGATCTCCTCTTTCTTCTTCACGTCATCGGCCGCATGCGACTCGGCGTCGCGCATCATCTTGTCTATTTCTTCTTTCGATAGACCAGACGAAGCGGTGATCGTGATCTTCTGTTCGCGCCCGGTACCCATGTCCTTCGCCGATACATTCACGATGCCGTTTGCGTCAATGTCGAAAGCCACTTCAACCTGCGGCATTCCGCGTGGTGCCGGAGGAATACCGACCAGGTGGAATTTCCCGAGCGTGCGGTTGTCGCCGGCCATCGGCCGTTCACCCTGCAAGACGTGAACTTCCACCGAAGTCTGATTGTCGGAAGCGGTCGAAAAGATTTCCGATTTGCGCGTCGGAATAGTGGTGTTGCGTTCGATTAACTTGGTGAAAACGCCGCCAAGGGTTTCGATGCCGAGGCTAAGCGGCGTCACGTCGAGTAAAAGAATGTCAGTTTTTTCACCCGACAACACGCCGGCCTGGACGGCGGCGCCGATCGCCACTACTTCGTCCGGATTCACGCTCTTGTTCGGTTCTTTGCCGAATAGATCGCGAACCATCTGCTGTACTTTCGGAATGCGGGTTGAGCCACCCACCAGGACCACTTCGTCAATCTTCTTCGCGTCAACGCCGGCGTCCTTGATTGCCTGCTCAACCGGCGACTTCAAACGGCCCAGAATTGGTTCGGCAAGTTGTTCGAACTTGGCGCGCGTAAGTTTCATCGCCAAATGTTTCGGCCCGGACTGGTCTGCCGTAACAAACGGCAAATTGATCTCCGTCTCCATTGTGCTGGAAAGTTCGATCTTCGCTTTTTCTGCAGCTTCCTTCAGGCGTTGCAACGCCATCTTGTCACTGGAAAGATCGATACCCTGGTCCTTCTTGAATTCTTCGATGATCCACTCGATCAATCGCTCATCAATGTCGTCGCCACCAAGGTGCGTGTCGCCATTCGTCGACTTCACTTCCA
>DATENN010000449.1:0-14301 GCA_035275045.1 Pyrinomonadaceae bacterium | reverse complement strand
TCCGAGCGTCCTTCAGCTAGTTGACGTATGGGAATGCCACTAGTGTTCGAAGCCACGATCGATCCGGGCCGCCGATGCTGCTCGACCTTCTCGTAAAGGTTGCGCTTGATCTCGAGATTCTCAACGACGGCTTCGATGATCAAATCGCAGTCTTTGAGTTTGTCGAGATCGTCTTCAAGATTTCCCACGCTAACGAGCGACGCAGTGTCTGGTGTGAAGAAGGCAGCCGGCTTGGATTTCTTTGCGGACTCCAGACCGGCGCGCGCGATGCGGTTGCGCACTTCCTTCGATTCAAGCGTCAGACCTTTGGTGGTTTCTTCCGCGGTGAGTTCGCGCGGGACTATGTCGAGTAACAGTGCAGGGATATTGGCATTGGCAAGATGGGCGGCAATCTGAGCTCCCATCGTGCCTGCACCCAAAACGGCAGCTTTTTCAATGCGCATGCAAGTATTCCGAGCGGTTTTAGCGCTCGCTTTCCCGATTTATTTTGAACTGAACGAAAGACTGGTTTACGCGGCAAATATAACTGAATGAGCATTCATTCAGCAAGGAACCGCTAGTAATTTGTCAGCACGGCGTCGGGCCTAAAACCCATTTGTTCCAACCGCGCGCGCGTCTGCTCGATCATTTCCAGCGAGCCGCAAATCAATGCTACCGGCGAATTCAGATCCGGCAACACGTGATCCAGCAACGACTGCACATAACCCGTCGGCCCGGACCAGTCGTGGCCATCAGGTTTTGAAATCACCTGCCGCAGTTCCACTCCCGCATCTTTCCAAGCTTCAGTTTCATCGCGGTAGCAAAAATCATCAGGCGTGCGCGCTCCATACAAAACGACAAGCTGTCCGAAATCCTTCTGTCGCTTCAACACCTGTCGCAATGCTGATCGCAACGGCGCAACACCAGTGCCCATCGCCACGAACACCAGGTCTTTTCCCACCTGCGCGTCGAGATCAAAACCGTGCCCGGCGACGTTCAGCAATTCGATTCGCTCGCCCGGCTTCATATCAAATATCAAGTTGCTCGCGCCGACTTTCTGCTTGACGAGCACCTCCAGTTCCGGATCATCCGGTGCACTCGCAAACGCGAAATACGCCGGAGCTTCGCCGGGAACGGATAGCACGGCAACCTGCCCCGGCACGAAACTCACCTCGTGCGAACCCTGCTTCCCTTCGGGTATCAGTTCAAACGATCGAATGGCCCGCGCCTGGTCACGCACCGCAGTGATAATCAACGACGTCAACTTGCTTCACTCGACTTTGCCAAAAGGATTACCGCAGTTTAGCAAATCGAGTCTCTGCAACAAGTCCTCGCGGTGCTACAATCAGCAGCACAAAACAACAATGAAGCGTCGCACTAAAATCATCGGTGTTCTGGTCGCATTCATTAGCCTCGCGTGGGTTGCCGCGTCGGCACAGTCCGGCAGACGCTCCAGCAGGCCCACCTCGCCTCCGGTCGCGGTTCCAACGCCGGAGACCACGCCAGCGCCGACTCCTACGCCGCCCTCAAAAGACGCGGTTGGGGTCCTGGTCGGAATCGATCGCAACGGTGGCCTGGTAAATTTCCCGCTATATTTTTATGGCGTCGCGGTTGACAATTTCGTTCATCAGCTTGGTCGCGATATTTGGTTGCGGGTAACTGATGGCGGCGAACTAACTCGCAGCGATGCGCTGAAAAAAGCGAAGGAATCCAAGAACGGTTACGTGGTCTATTTGCGGCTGCGTTTCGACGACCTGCGTCCCACTGCGGCTAGCGAGAATGCCAGCGATGTGATCGTTGAATACTCGGTTTTTGCGCCAGGCACTGCGCGAGTAGTCACATCGGGCCGCACCTTTGCCGACGCCTATCGAAAACGGGCCAGCATTCCTCAACCGACGTCTACCGGAACCTACAGCGACTACACGCTGGTCCAGGCAGCAAAAGCTGCGGCCGATCGCGTCGACGACTACTTGAAGCACCACAGGGACGATCCAGAAATCGTTCGGCCTAATTGAGATATGCGGTGTGGTGCTCGGCACTTTCGTACAGATCGTCAATGATCTTGCGATACTTTTCGTCGACCACCCGCCGCTTGACCTTCAAGGTCGGCGTCAGTTCACCGTTTTCGATGGTGAGCTCGTTTTCCAGCAGCGCAATCTTTTTTACTTTTTCAAATTGAGCAAGATCGCCGGTTACATTCGCGATCTGCCGTTCAAACAAATTGATTATCCGCGGATGGCGGCAAAGTTCCGACCGGTCGCGCGTAGCAATTCCCTTTATTTCTGCGTAAGAGAGCACGCGCTCCCAATCGGGCACTATCAACGCTGCGGGAAATTTTCGGCCGTTGCCGATCAACACAACTTGATTCACAAAAGGCGAGGCCTTGATCAACTGCTCGATTACCTGGGGCGCAATGTATTTGCCGCCCGAGGTTTTGAATAATTCTTTTTTGCGATCAGTAATGCGCAAAAACCCATCAGCGTCGATCGTTCCAATGTCGCCGGTTTTGAACCAGCCATCCTCCGTGAAAACGGCTCGCGTCTGATCGGGCTTGTTATAGTAACCGCGCATCACATTCGGACCGCGCGTTTCGATCTCGCCGTCTGTTGCTATTCGCACTTCAACATTGGGAATTGGTTTGCCAACCGTCCCGACGCGATTTTCTTCAACCGACGACGCGGTGATGACCGGTGACGTTTCAGTCAAGCCGTATCCCTGAATGATCGGAATGCCGGCGCCGATGTAGATCAGTGCCAAATCTTCCGGCAAAGCTGCGCCGCCTGAAACCAAAAGCCGTATGCTCCCGCCCAGCGCTAGTTTCCATTTTGAGAACATCAAGCTGGTTGCGATTTGATGTTGTAAGCGCAGCGAGGCCGGAATGTGATCTTTTGCTATCAAGAGACGCGCATAAGTCTTCGCGATATCGACGGCCCAATTAAGCAAAGCAACGCTGGCGCGGCCTTTTTCGGCAGCGCGTTGCCGAATGCGGGCATAGATCTTTTCAAAGATGCGCGGCACGCCAACCAGAATCGTGGGATGAACTTCGCGCAGGTTTGGTCCAATCGTGTCCAACGACTCGGCAAAGTAAACTGCCATGCCGCGATACAAGTACATGTACATGGCCTCGCGCTCAAAGATGTGTGACAAAGGCAGCACCGAAAGTGCGCTGTCGGTTGCACTAAATTCGAAGTAACCGGATGAGTCGATCAAATTCGAGATTAGGTTGCGATGCGTCAGCATTACGCCCTTTGGTTCGCCTGTAGTTCCCGAGGTGTAAATAATCGTTGCGAGATCGTCTGGTGTGATCTGCATCTCGGTATCGCGCAGCACTTCGCTGTTGCTTGATGAAAATTCTTGTCCCAGCTTTTCCAGTTCTAAAAGCGAAATTGTTTTCGCTTTCGAGTCATGGCGTTTCTCAAACACGATGATGTGTTCAATCTGTGGGCAGGCGGAAAGTGCCGATCCAAGTTCTTCGAGCTTTGTTTCGTGCGCCAGCACCAGCACGCGCGCGCCGGAATCCTTCAGGATGTACTGGACCTGTGGCGGCGTAAGCGTCGGGTAGATGGGAACATCGATCGCACCGGCGAAAATGCAACCGGCATCGGTCAAGGTCCATTCAGCGCGACTCTCGGACAACAGTGCTACTCGATCGCCAGGCTTCATGCCCAGCGAACGCAACCCAGCCGCAATTGCACGCGCGCGTTGCAAAAGGTCCGCAGCCGAAATGGAACGCCACTGATCACCAAACTTGTAATTGAGTGTGTCCGGTCGCGCATGGACGCGCGCGACAAACTCAAATAGCTCCGTAAGTGTGGCCGGTTGACGAGCGCCTAAGCCCGCGCTCGCAATGACGCCGGTGCCGGCTTGCAAATTTGATCCTCCAGCTACGCTCACTTGGCGGTCACTCCGTTTAAAAAAATGTCGAGCACCTGGTCCGCCATCGACGCTAACTCGTAGCTACGTTGAGAGAGAATCCAGTTGGTTGCCATTTCATCGAGAGCGCCAAACAACACCTTGGCGACGATCTTGGCATTCAAATCTTTGCGGAACACGCCGGCGCGCTGTCCCTCTTCGAAAGTCGAGCGAATTAAGCCAAGATATTCAGCAAAACCAGCGGCCGAAAATTCCTCCATAAATTTCGTCGAGCCGCGCAGCTCGACTTGAAACACGATCGCGAGTTCACGATCCGCGCCTAGACGATCGAGGTGCATGTGAGCGATGCGGCGCAAGCGCTCGCACGGATCGGCGACTTCGCTCAAGCGGCTGCGTCCATCAGCGATCGCTTCCCCCATGCTGCGATCGAAAATCGAGTGAAGAATTTCTTCCTTGCTCTTGAAATACAGATATACGGTGCCGTCGGCGACACCGGCTTCCCGGGCAATGTCAGCGACTTTGGAATTGAAGTAGCCGTTGCCGGCGAACACACGAATGGCCGCGCGCAAGATTGCGCTACGCTTATCAGTGACGACCGGACGGTCGGGGTTAATTGTTCGAGCGGTGCGCATAACGACTTAAGTCAAACGTGCAAAGTTCAAAGTTCAAGATCCAAAGTTCAAAGTCCCGGATCGAGAGTCGGGTCTTCTACGGGACTTTGGACGTTGCACCTTGGACCTTGTGCCTTTATGAATGAACACTCAGTCATCGAAGCTTAGCTTAGATTTGCAAAATTTCCGAACAGTCTAATCCTGTGGCAGCGGGGTGTCGCCGCGTGGATCCTCGATGCGAGGGTCGACGCCGAACTGGCGTCGTTCAGAATTGAGGTTCGATTTGATCAGCGAATCGTCGATGCCTTTGATCAAAAACTCCTGTGTTGGATACGGGATTTCTATGTGGCGCTCGCGAAACAGCCTTTCAATGCGGTAATTAATGTCGCTTTTGATCTGCGGATGGCGACTGGGATATCGAGTCCAAACCAACAAACGAAAGTCGAGCGAGTAATCGCCAAACTTTAGAAATTGGACTTTCGGTTCAGGGTCTTCCAGCACGTACTCGACGCCCTTCCCGGCCAGCAAGAGTGTCTCTGTTACGAGCTTCACGTCAGAATGAACAGCCACGCCGATCGGAATCGAGATGCGCGCGCGCGGGTCGCCATAGTTCCAGTTGATAACGCGCTGGCTTACCAACTTTGAATTCGGCACGATGATGGCGATGCGATCATTCGTCATCACCAGCGTGGTGCGCAGGTTGATACTTTGAACGTCGCCTTCGTCTTCGCCAATCGTGATGCGATCACCGACCCGAATCGGACGCTCGAACAGAAGTATGAATCCGGATGCAATGTCAGCGGCGAGATACTGCAAACCAAAACCGATGCCAACGGAAAGCGCCGTGAAGAGCACCGCGATGGAAGTGAGATCGAGCGCAAACGCTTGCCGCAACGCCACCAGAACGCCGACGCTGATAAGAACGTAGCGGGCTAGTCGCGCAATCGTGTAACGCAGCCCTGGGTCAATATGAGTTCGTCTCGCGATGCGGCGATCGAGCAAAGAACTGGCTGCGCGCGCCACTACAAGCGTAGCCACCAGAATCAATGTCCCAATCACCAAACTCGTGAGTGAAACTGTGATATTGCCAAATGTGAAGGGATGATTCAGGTAGGACCAGATGCGGGCAAGCACACTTTCGCCGCCTTGCAGCAACAGTAAAACTGTCAGCGGTTGAAAGAAGAACAACTTAGCTGGCCCAATCTTCGATTCGATTTTCGGTCTGCCGATTTAAGCTGCCGTCGTCGTTACTAACACGCGCTACCGCGCGTTTAGTGTGAACCATGCATTGTGTTTTTGTAGACCACGCCGCCCTTCATCACAAACACAACGCGCCGCACAGCGGTGATGTCCGTCAAGGGATCGCCATCGAGCGCAATGATATCCGCCTCAAGACCCGGTCTGATGGCGCCGATTTGATCCGCCAACCGCATCGCCTCAGCGGCCAGTGAGTTCGCCCCAATCATTGCGCGCATCGGATCCATGCCACCATCGCGAACTCTGTCAATAAACTCTTCGGCATTGCGCCCGTGCGCCCCTGCCAGGGCATCCGTTCCGAAAACGATCTTCAGATTTGGCACCTTCACCGCGTGTTGGACCAGTTCGTGATTCAACGACAACACGTTTTCCATTGCGGCGAAGCCTTCTTCCGTGTAGCCGGGCGTGCCGAGAAACTTTTCCTTATTCTGAAGATAGTTTTCGATTACAAGACCTGCTTGTGGATCAAGATAGGTGCCCTTCGCAGCCAACAGTTTTAGATCGTCGTCGGTCGCGAGCGTGCCGTGTTCAATTTGCGTGCAGCCCGCGTTGGTCGCAGCGCGCACCGCGCCTTTGTAAGCATGCACAAGAGTTCGCAGTCCCTGTTTCTTCGCTTCATCGCAAATCGCGTTCAATTGTTCTTGCGACAAAGTCATGCCGCCGCCCTGGCGAATACTTTGCGAAGCGAAAATTTTGATCAAATCGGCACCGGCGGCTTTTTGCTTGCGAACCAATTGACGCAGTTGATCCGGAGTACCGGTTTTTTCGCCTTGACCAAATATAGGTTCTATTGCGGTTAGAATTCGCGGTCCGCGTAGCGCGCCAGTCGCAATCGCAGCGCGCAAAGGAACATCGTTCGGCGAACCGACGCTTTGGATGGTGGTAAAACCAGCCATCAGGGTCGCGAGCGCGTTGGCGGCGGCGGCATCAGCAGCGAACTGGGTAGTCTCAGCAGGACCGGCATTGCGTCCATCGGGGCCAAAGCTCCAGGTAATGTGCACGTGCGAATCGATCCAACCGGGTAACACAGTTAATCCCCGCAGATCATAGTCCGCCGGCGCGTTGTTTCTTTTGCTCCTCGGCTCTTTTCCCTTTGCCCTTTGCTCTCTGCCCTTTGCGTCTTGTTGCTCGACCGCGACGATCTTAGAACCTTGAATGACGATGCGAACATTGCGCAGCACTCCGCCATTGCCGTCGAGGACGGTGCTCGCGGCGATCACCACGCGTTTGTTAGCGGGAGCTTGTGCGTGAAGAGTCTCAATCATACAGAGGCCTAATATTAATAGGATCGTCGCCCAAAATCGCATTCCCAATCTCTGACCTCTGACTTTGAATTTCTCAATCCGGCAGGATGGCGGAGGGGACAGGACTCGAACCTGCATAGCCTTTCGGCCGGCGGTTTTCAAGACCGCTGCACTACCATTATGCGACCCCTCCGCATTGTGTTTGAGAATATACCCTAATCGAACGGTCATTCCCAAAAATGAGGGACTAGCCACGGATGGCGCGGATGAAAACCGATTGAGTCACCAAAAAACTAGCGAGTAGCCAAATCTCTTTACAGCATTTCGGAAAGGCAAGCCCTTCCGCACATTGGATGGCAAAGCCAGTTCGTCGCAGCTTTGAATACTGATCGTCTTTTCCGATCCGCGAAAATCCGCGTTCATCTGCGGCCGATATAGTCCGGCCCTTGTTTGCACACCCAAAGAACAAAGGGCTAAGATCGAAGTGCAAAGTTTATAGTACGAAGTTCAGATTCACATGCGCGTCACCATCGGTCAGATCAATACGATCAACGGCGATTACGAAGCCAATACTGCCAGCATCATCCGCGCGATCGAGTTTGCACAAAAAGACAAATCCGACGTCGTTGTGCTTCCTGAAACCTGCATTCAGGGTTACACCTCACTCGACTGGTTTTTGGATCGGGACGTTGCTCGTTGCGCCCTTGGCCCACTGCAAAAAATTGTTGACGCGACGGCAGGCTTAACTGCGATCGTGGGGACCATCCGGCCCAATGAAACAGGCACGGGCCGCAGGTTATTCAATTCCGCCGCGATTATTCGGGACAGAAAGCTGGTTGGCTATGCTGATAAAACGCTGCTGCCCGAATACGACGTGTTCGATGATCCGCGTTACTTCGAACCGGGACGCGAACGCCGGCTTTTCAATCTTGAGAGTTGCAAACTGGGTGTCGCCGTTTGCGAAGACTTTTGGAACGATAAAACGTTTTGGAAGGAAAGATTGTATGCGCACGATCCGGCAGATGACCTGATTGAGATGGGCGCCGAGCTATTAGTGTCAATCAACGCGTCGCCATTCAACAAAGGAAAGATGGGCCAACGCTGCAAGATGGTTTCCCACCGCGCAAAGGCCGCGCGGCTGCCGATCGTTTTCGTCAACCTCGTCGGCGGTAACGACGGAATTATCTTTGACGGCGCAAGCATAGTTGCCGACTGTGAAGGCGAAATAATTTTGCAGGCGCCTCCTTTCGAAGAATTTTTCGGAACTGTAGAACTCGATTGCGGTGTGGCGGATCAGCACTGCCTGCCGGGCGACGACATGGAGACTGTTTACCGCGCGCTGGTGTTGGGCATTAAGGATTACGCGCGCAAGAACCGCTTCAACAAAGCCGTGCTGGGATTGTCGGGCGGCATGGACTCGGCAATGGTTGCTGTTCTCGCCGCGGAAGCCTTGGGCGCGAACAACATTTTGGCAGTCATGATGCCCTCACCTTACTCGTCGCGCTCGAGCATCGACGATTCGGTGCAACTTTGCCGCCAACTGGGAATGAATGTAATTGAGCGGCCGATAACGAACGCCTTCAATGTGTTGCTTAAGGACCTGCATCTGCCGGCGCCAACCCAGGGCGGCGGATCGATCGCCACTGAGAATCTGCAATCTCGGTTGCGCGGCAACGTTTTGATGACGATCTCAAATGCGGAAGGACGATTGCTGTTATCCACCGGTAACAAGTCAGAGCTCGCACTCGGTTATTGCACGCTTTACGGAGACACGAATGGCGGCTTGGCGGTTATCGGCGATGTACTCAAAACTGAAGTCTATGCTCTCGCCGAATATGTAAATCGCGAACGCGAAATCATTCCGCGTTCGATTATCGATAAGCGCCCCTCGGCAGAACTGGCGCCGGGTCAATTCGACGATCAATCGCTGCCGCCGTATGACCGCCTCGATCCTATTTTAAGAATGTATTTTGAACAGAAGGCAACGCCGGAAGAAATTATTAGCGCGGGACACGATGACACGCTCGTCTATGACATCCTTAACCGTGTCGAAGCGCCTGCGAATGAATTCAAGCGCCGCCAGTTGCCGCCAACGCTGATAATTTCGCGCAACGCGATCGGTATCGGAAGACGGCGGCCCGTGACGCACCATTACCGCCGCGAACCAGGTAAGTGTTGATATGCGAACCCGGCAGACATTACGCCGCGTACTTCGCATAAACAGCTTTCACCTTTTCCAAGAACTCTCGGCGATCCACGACGTGATAAAGCTTGACCGTGCCGCCCGCGCCTGCAAGCTTTTCAATCACGTTGTCAAAAATCTCAAACTGATCTTCACCAACTATTTGTTGAGCATTCAAATAACCGCTGAAACGTAAGCGGCGTAGTAATTCCGCAAGCGTCAATCGACCGTCGAACGTCTGTCCGCCACTAACATGCGAACGGCTGATCAGGTATTGAATGATCAATACTTCGAGGTAAAGCGCCGGAGCTAGAAACAAGCGCGTGCCGTCACGCTCCCAACCCTCGTCGAGTCGTTGCGAACGTCGCACGCTGCGCAGTCCGGTAAATATTTCCGACCAATCCTGTTTGGGCTCGACGCGCGCGAGATATGCGCGGGCCGCCTCGATCAGCCACACCGGGTCGTCAAGATCAAGCTTGCGCTCGAGCGTGTCCAACCAATCAAAGAAGACAGTGCGCCGATCAGACTTGGATTCCAGCACCAGGATTTGATTGTCCTTCTGCGGCAACTTTTTCAAGAGAGCACGTCGCGCCGCGTCGGTACTTTTGCCACCTTCAATGCGAACAGTATCGATGTTCGCGTGCCAGCGTTTCGCCGCGTCACAGTAAGGGCAGCGAGCTTTAGGATCATCTGAATCAAAGAATGGGCGGGCCGCTTTTGGAGACGTCAACTCGCTTAGAGTGGGCGAGTACTTTCTGATCTCCGAATAAGCGGTGCGTGGCGCGAAATTCAGTTGACTGGTGAAGATGTCGAACACGCATGCCAAACAAACCTGCGTGCTGTACTCAGTGACACTGCCTGGGGGAAAGGCACTGAGATCCAGCTCGCGCTTCTTCTTCATTGTCATTCTTAAGTGGCACAGGCTTTAGCCTGTGTACGCTTAAACTGCGCACCATCGGCACAGATTGAAGTCTGTGCTACTAGTTATCCAATCGAAACCAGCGCCGGAAGCAGTTCCGCATCGGTGTGGCCAATAGCCAAATCCAGTTCAGCTTCAACGTCGCCCCTCGCCGCTTGAAGTTTTTTGAAGTCGAACAGATCGCGATCGAGCAAATGTGAGAGCTTCACATTGCCTAAAGCGGTAAGCATTGAGCTGCGAATGTGCGGGATTTCTTTTTCCAGATCTGTAATCAATCGTTGAATGCGCGCGCGCTTTAAGTTCGGCTGAGAGCCGCACAAGTCGCAAGGAATGATCGGGAATTGTCGCGCCGCTGCAAACGCGGCGATGTCAGCTTCACGTGCGTATGCAAGCGGTCGAATCACAGTATTGCGTCCATCGTTTGAACGCAGGACCGGCGGCATGGCTTTCAAACTTCCCCCGAAAAACAGATTCAACAGAAACGTGGTGATGATGTCGTCGGCGTGATGTCCCAGTGCGATCTTGTTACATCCTTCTTCGACAGCGACGTTGTACAAGATCCCGCGACGAATCCGCGAGCAGACTGAACAATAGGTCTTACCATCAGGAACCAATCGCTTCACAATCGAATAAGTGTCCTGTTCGATTATGCGAAAAGGAACATCGCGCGAAGTGAGATATGCGGGCAGCACGTGTGCCGGAAACCCCGGCTGCTTTTGATCGAGATTTACTGCCAGCAGCTCGAAAGAAACAGGGGCTCGCTGTTGCAGATCCAACAACAGATCCAGCAGCGTGTAACTGTCTTTGCCGCCCGACAAACAAACCATGATCCGGTCGCCGTTTTGAATCATGCCAAAATCAGCGATCGCCTCTCCGGTAGCCCGCAACAAGCGCGTTTTTAGTGTTTCTTTGTTTTCCACAAAATGTCCGTTTGCTGAACCTTAGAACTTGAATCACACGAAGCCGAATCAACACAACATCGCCATTTGTAGGGCGCAAACACGGCGTCTTTCGCGTCCATTCAAGTTGACTAACATCAGCATGCCACGGTCTGTTTATTGGTGACAAATGAATGGCCGTTCTGCACTTGACGCAAACGCCAGCGCCGTAAATAATGCGTGCGCTTCTTTAGGGTTTACCCTCCTGGGTTTCTCAAACAATCTGTTCACGCCGGAAGGAAAGTCATGCTCAAGGTCAAAAGAACATTAATCGGATTAGTCGTGCTCGCAGCGCTTGCGTTGCCACTCCTCACTGTTCGCGCAGCCGGTGGACGGATCGAAGGGAAAATAACGGATCAAAAAGGCGCCGCCGTCGCCGGAGCCACCGTGACCGTTACGGAAGAAGCGTCCAACCAAACTTTTTCGGCCGTGAGCGATGCGCAGGGTCAATTCAAAGTTGAGAACCTGCCGCCGGGCTCGTACACCGTTGTCGTATCCGCAAAAGGTTTTGGCGATGCGAAACGGGCACAGGTGAAAGTCGAGGGCACTGGAGTCGTTACTATAGATTTTCATATGGAGATAGCGGCAGTCGAGGCTTCGGTAACCGTGCCTTCCGGACTAAAACCAAATATTGATCCCGTCTACTTGCAACTTCGTCAGCAGGCGCGAGGCGATCAGGACTTTTCCGGTTCATATGCAACCGTTAACAATGTTGTCTTAAAAAGAGAAGGCGCGACCTTCACTTTGCGAAGTGGTGAAATTTATTTTCTCGCGCCGGTCGAAGGCCGCATGACGGGAGCAGTGTTCTTTGGCGACGGCGAATTCACCATCTCACCGCCGACCGAAACTGAAAAAAACAGCCTCAAGATTTTTACCGACACGCCGGAGCTAACCGAACAGTTCTCGACTTTAGTGTTGCGTTTTACGGATAAGACTTTCGAGCAGGTAAAAGCGGATCCGGCGGCCAGCATGCAAAACAACGGGCCGCAGGCTGCACGCGCGCGCGATCTATTTCGCGAGAATCAGACACTGTTGCGCAAAGAATTGCGCGACAATCGCGAACTGCGCGCTTTGGCCGACATATACGTCCCGCAGCGCCCGGGATTTTTCAACGCTTTCATTACCGGAAAGCGATTCAGCAAGCTGCTCTATGTTTTCGATACGCTCGGCATTCCGCAGGTCTCGCCGGAGGAAGTCGCGCTGTTCAGTTACGGCTCTGGTGATGGTGGCATTTGGACCGCATTCCACAAGGCTTCCGAATATCAGCGCGGATTACCCAGCAGCGCCGAGGACCACCGTTTGGTTGATCTCGTGAAGCACGAAATCGATGCGTCAATAAAAGGAACGCGACTCGTGGCTACTGATAAAGTCACGTTCCGCGCCTTGCTTCCGCGAACACGTGTCCTGTTCTTTAACCTTTACCCGAGCCTGCGCGTCAGCCGCGTGCTGGATCAGGATGGTAAAGATTTGAACTTTGTCCAGGAAGCAAAAGATGAAGACGCAGACTTTGCCATTATCACGGCGCAACCCCTCGAAGCTAATAAGGTTTACACCTACACCGTCCAGTACGAAGGTGGCGAAGCGTTGCGCGATTCGGGCGGCGGCAACTTCATTCTGATTCCGCGCGACAGTTGGTATCCCAATAACGGCGGCACTCAATTCGGCGACCGAGCCGTGTTTGATATGACGTTCCGTTTTCCCAAAGGCAATACTTTTGTGGGCACCGGTTCGCTGGTTGAGCCTGAAACACGCGATGGAGATTCCACCATCGCAAAGTGGTCGAGCGGCACTACTGAACTTGCGGTAGCCGGCTTTAACTACGGCCGCTTCAAGAAAAAGGAAATCGTCGATGCCGATACCGGCTACACCATCTCGTTTTACGCGAACGAGGAAGTGCCCGACGAAATAAAGCGTATACAAAATAGGATTAGTCAAAGCGAAGAGGCGGGAGAAAAGACCGACACAACTCTCAACGTCATATCGACAACCGGCATGGCGGACTCAGCGTTGGCAGATGCGCAAAACTCCACGCGGATTTATAACTCATATTTTGGAAAGTTGCCGTACAACCGACTGGCGATGACGCAACAGCCTGCCGGTTTCTTTGGCCAGGCCTGGCCCACCCTTGTGTTCATGCCTTACACCGCGTTTCTCGATTCGACCCAACGCGCGCAACTCATCGGCACGCGCGGAGGCACGGACAACTTCTGGCGGTACGTTGCGCCACATGAAATCGCGCATCAATGGTGGGGACATACAGTCGGCTGGGACAGTTACCACGATCAATGGATGAGCGAGGGCTTCGCGGAATTCTCGGCGTCTCTTTACGTCCAACTAGTTCGAAAAGACACGAGCAAGTTTATCGACTTCTGGGAGAACCAGCGGCGCCTAATCGTTGATGCCACGCCGGCGACTAAAGATCGCAAGCCTTACACCGTTGGCCCAGTGACACAGGGTTATCGCTTGAACAGTGCGAAGACGGGCGGGGTCGCGCGTTACCTGATTTATCCCAAGGGCGCTTACATCCTGCACATGCTGCGTATGATGATGTACGACCAAAAGCAAGGTGGCGATGCGAACTTTGAAGCCATGATGAAGGACTTCATTCAAACGCATTTCAATAAGGACGTATCGACCGAGGACTTTCGCAGCATCGTCGAAAAACACATGACGAAAGAAATGGACGTCACCGGCAACGGGCGAATGGACTGGTTCTTTAATGAGTGGGTATACGGAACCGAGATGCCCAGTTATCGTTTTGACTATCAGATCAATGCCGACGGGTCGCTGTCCGGTAAGATCACGCAGAGCGGCGTTTCAGATAACTTTGTGATGCTCGTTCCTTTGTACGCAGACTTTGGCAAGGGCTGGGCCAAGCTTGGGGCAGCGCGAATCGTCGGTAACAATTCAGTCGATATTACTAATCTAAAAATGGCGTCGCCGCCAAAGAAAGCGGCGATTTGCGCGCTCAACGATGTGCTCGCCGCCAGTATTCAAAACGCAGGTAAATAAGAAGCGGAAATTGGTTGCAATAAAAGCCACGCAATCGCTTGTCGTACTCGTCGCGACTATGATATTTTGCGTGGCCATCCAAGCGGTTTTCTTCCCGGGGAAGTTTCCAGCGGTAAAAGTACAAACAATTCTCGCCCTAATACGTTTTCGAGATTAAGTAATGCTCGAAATTGAGCGAACGCGCAGTCATAAAGCGGGGCAGAGTGGGACTGCCACCGCGCGAGCCGTAGACTATAACTCTTCGGTGGATACTCGTACGCCGGTTAGTGCCGGTGCCGCCATCCAA
>DATENN010000448.1:0-4243 GCA_035275045.1 Pyrinomonadaceae bacterium | reverse complement strand
CTAATTCAAAAACTATGCAAGCGGTACGGATTGCCCCGCCTGCACATAAGCATGTTCGTAAAGCATCAATCCAACCAACGCGAGTGGCGCGCCGCCGACTGCTAACGAAATATTGATCAACCCAAGCGCCGCAAGAGCCGGTAACAGCATGCCTAATACAGACAATGCAACTCCGAACCAAAAGGCGCTCTTGTAACGGCCATGGACCATCTCCCAAACCGCGAGCCGCGCGTGCGCGGTCGGATGCGTTAGCGACGCTTCGCCCCAAATCAGAAGCAGATGGACCACGCCTAGTCCGGCGAGCGCCGTGGTAACAGCAATAAAAGCAGGACTGGCTGTCGGTAAGAACGCTTCCCGCGAATAAATCTCCTGATACGCCGCGAGGACAAGCATTGCCGCCGCGAAGCCGGCTAACAAAGCATCGATTAACAAATGCGGCGGCAACAACGGGTTCTGCCACATGTCGCGCGCTTTTGCCTGGGCAAAGAGATAAGCGGTATAGACCGCAGTCATTATCGACAACGGCACGCCTGCAATCATCAGCCAGTTTTGGAAAGATTTTGATTCAAACCAACTCGCGACGAAATGCAGGGCTAGCACCAGTGAGTAACCGGCAATGACAAACGCGCCTTTAACCAACCAACTGCGCCATTGCGGGCGAGTAAAGATCAAATAAAAGCGTTCCGGATGTTCGAGGTCCCAAATTAACAACAAGCCCGTGATTGCCAGAAAAGCGCCGGAAACTATCGGAGTTGTCCAACGCCAGATGGGATCGATCGGACTCAAGTATCCGAATAAAACCAGAAAAGCCGCCACCACATAAACACCGCTCGCTATGCCTTTTGTCCAGGTGTAGAGACTGACTTTCCAATCCCACGGAATCGAGTGTGCAACGTCATAGCTAAGCAAGGCCGCTGCCGACGAGTTGTTATAGTTTGCATTTCCTGAAACTACTGTCGTGGCACCGAGCTGTTGTTCACTCCACATGAACAGCTCGCCCTCCGGACGACCTGCTGCTAAAGGGTCGAGCGTCGCCTGGTGCGCGCCTTTGTAAAAAAGTTTTGGCAGGGTCTCTTTTTCCGGCCGTCGCACCGCAACCGGTTCGCGGTTCACAATCTGAGCGACATACGATGAGGCATCGTTCATATCGCCGACAAGAATTGCTTGCGTCGGGCAAACAACTACACAGGCCGGTTCCAAGCCAACGTCAATGCGATGCGCGCAAAAGTTACATTTCTCCGCCGAATGATCTTCCGGATTGATAAAAATCGCGTCATAAGGACAAGCTGCCATGCAGGCCTTGCACCCAATGCAGATCGACTTGTCAAAATCGACAATGCCATCGGCGCGCTTGAACATCGCGGAAGTCGGACAAGCAGTTACACATGGCGCATGTGCGCATTGATTGCAGCGCGTGACTTGATGAGCGCGGCGTACGTTTGGAAAGGTGCCTACGTCAACATGCTTCACATAGGTACGGGTAACGCCGATCGGTACGACGTTTTCCGACTTGCATGCAGTCGTGCAGGCGTGGCAACCGATACACCGGGTGTGATCGATCACCTTGGCCCACCTCACCGTTTGCGGTCGCGGTTCTTCCAGCATGACGTGTTTATAGCGAGCGCGAACTATATCACGGCACAGACGCTTGTTTAGCCAACTTAAGTGCACCTGGCCATGTTGGTTCTCGTAAAGCAAACTGTTGGTTTGCCGCGTTCGAGGCTATCGAACAATCGCAAACTAATAATTTGCGTTACAAATTACCGCACTGGCGAGCCACCAGAGGTATTGACAAAAGCTTTTGAGAATACGAAATTAGAACTCCAATTCGGTCTTATCTTATTCGGAGGGCCACGAATGCGTCTTATTACTTACGTTCTTGCTATCAGCCTGCTGGGGGTGATGGCGCTAATCGGCTGTAATTCCGCCGAGAAAAGCAAAGCTAAGTCGATTGCAACGGCTTCGCCCGGCACTACGACACCCAGCGACGGTGCGCGTCGCGTAACGGTAAAGGAACTACAAGATTTGTTGGCGAAGAACGAGGCCGTCGTCATCGATGTGCGCAACGAAGCTGCTTACAACTCCGGCCACATTCATGGCTCGAAACTAATTCCGGAAGCTGATCTGCCGAATCATCTCAACGAGCTGCCAAAGGACAAGCTTATCGTCACCTATTGTTCTTGACCGAACGAACATACGTCCGCCCGTGCGGTGGTCGACTTGAAAGGCAAGGGAATCGATAACGCAGCAGCGCTGCTAGGTGGTTTTGCAGCATGGCAGAATGCCGGACTGCCGGTGGATAAGAAGGAATAGAATGTTACAAACCAGGAATTTGTCATTGATCATTTGACATTGATCATTTGCCATTACAAAGCTGAAGCAAACAGCAAACAGCAAACAGCAAACAGCGAACAGCGAAGGGCAAAGAGCAAAGTTAAGGGCAAAGAGCCAAGAGAAAATACCAAAATACAAGTACAAAGTTCAAAGCACAAAGCACAAAGCACAAAGCTCAAAGTTCAAAGTTTCGAACCTACCCAGTTTATTCCTCGTAATAAATAGCGATGCACTGTTCCAACTGCGGTACCTATGTTGCACCCGGAGTTCGATTTTGTTCGAACTGTGGGTCGCCTGCGGTTGATTCGGAAGCGACACGTATTGCCCGTATTCAAACAGGTGTACCGCAGCGCAACGATCTGGACGACGACATCGAAAACGTCGTCTTCACCGTGCGCCCGACCATGGTTTTCATCAAAGTGGGCTATGCGTTCGCGGTGCTACTCGCCTTCGGCTTAGTTTTTCTGCTGGCCTGGATCGGAGTTCCGGCTTACATCGCTGTGCTGGTTGGTCTGGTGCTGTTGCTTGTGCCAGCCTATTATCACATCCGTCGCAACATGGTGCGTTACACGTTGACCGACGCGAAGATCGAAATCGACACAGGCTTGATCGCTCGGACCACCCGCAACATTCCGCTCAGCAAGATTCAGGACGTTACGGTCTCGGCAAGCATCCCGCAGCGAATGCTCGGTTTTGGAGATGTAATAATCGACAATGCCAGCGAGCTTGGCGGCACTACAGTTCTTCACAACATCAGCAATCCACGCCACTATGCCGACCTGCTTTTGCGCCAACTCAGACGCTGGCATTAGACTGATTACAGATTTGCGACCGGGGCTCGCGCGTGGAACATCCAGATAAAATCGGGTTCTAAGCTGAGGCCGGAGTGTAGGATCATATGCGCTTGTTTAGGAAAATGGTTTGCTTGCTGGCGGTCCTTTTGTGGCTAACGGCAGTGGTTGTTGCAGAGGTCCCGGATCCTCACGCGATTGACCCCAATGTGGCGAAAAGTCTGCCCGACAACGTCGGCGAGTTTCGGCCGCGCACTACACCCGTAATCCACGAAGATACTCGAGCCGCAGAACTTCCGCCCTCATCCACAGTGAAGCGCACGTATGTAGACTCGCATAACGTGATCTTTGAAGTCTTTCTCGCCCGAACGCGAAATGACAGCAGCGCTTATTCTTTGCTCACGCTTGTAAAAGGAACGGCGGGTGAGGAAATCAAATTGGGAACGATTGGCACCGCCAACATAAACACTCCCGGCCTGGTTCGATTTGTGAAAGGCAATGCTTTTGTTGAGTTGACTAGTCAATTTGGGTCGCAAGCTGAATTGGTACAACTGGCGAATGGAATTGCTGAACAGCTCGACGACGGCGACGGCGATATACCAGTTCTCGTCAGGCACCTGCCGAGTTGGGAAAGCTCACAACCACACGCGGAGTATGCAGTAACGTTTGATGGCCTGAAGCATCTGTTTCCGAACCGCAAGGTGCTTGAGGCAATCGAATTTGACAGCGGCCCCGAAGCGGTAAAAGCGGATTATGGCGCAGGTCGACTTCTAATAATTGAATTCAATACGCCGCAAGTCTCCGCCGACAATGAACGTCACATAGCTGCGCGAATAAACGAGCTGAAGTCATCCGGAGAGCCGGCGAATATGTTGCCGGCCGCCTATCGTAGAGTGGGCAATTACCTCGTGTTGGTGTTCGATGCGCCAAGCGAGCAAGTCGCCAACGAATTGATCGATCAGGTCAAGTATCAGCAGGTTGTTTCCTGGCTCGGCGACGATCCCTACGCGTACGAACGGGCGACTCGCGACTTTACCGAGACGACGTTAGGAGTTTTCGTTTCAGTGGTTAAAGCGTCCGGCTTAGCTTTGGTGACTTGTTTCGCGGTGGGCGGCTTG
>DATENN010000447.1:0-9912 GCA_035275045.1 Pyrinomonadaceae bacterium | reverse complement strand
AAATCGATCATAGTTACGCAGGATGCCACGTCCGAAGTGAATATCTCGGTGGATACGCCGCCAAGTCCGTAATTACATCAATCGCATGTTATTACATTGCAAATTTCGAAAGGTGATTGTTGTCAGCGCGGTCCTTTTCCTTGCTCACATAAACGTGCGAACGCAGACCTCAGGCACTGATCAGAAGTCGGAAATAACGACGGGATCAATTACCGGCCGCGTCTTAAACGATGGCAAGGGCGTCGCCGGCGCGACTGTTTTCGCGAGCGCGGCCGTTCGCTCACCTCAAACGCGAAACGCAAGAACAGACAGCGATGGAAATTTTGTTTTCGAGGGATTGGATCGCGCCCTTTACAGTTTGTCCGCGTTTGCGCCTGGTTTCGTCGTGCCTCCACCTGATCCTGAGGCGGCGGCGCCCTTCTATCGCATCGGCGACTCCGCCCAGCTCAACTTGATCAAAGGCGGGGTCATTACCGGATCAGTTCTTTCTCTCTCCGGACAGCCTGTGGTGCTCGTGCCGGTTCGCGCCACGCTGATCCGCGACAATTACGGTAATCGAAACTACGGCAACGTTCGATTTGAGCGCGTGACTGACGATCGCGGCATTTACAGAATTTATGGATTGCCCCCGGGGACGTATTTAGTCTCAGCGGGCGGACCATCGTTTGGCGGTCCTTATGAAGGGCATTCTCCAACTTATGCTCCCTCATCGGCACGAGACGCCGCCGCGCAATTCGTAGTCACAAGCGGAAGCGAAATCACTGGTGTCGACATTAAATATCGCGGCGAAGACGGTCACGCAATTAGCGGAACAATCACCGGGCAAATCCAAACAGATGTTTCGTTCACTACAAGTGTTTCGCTAAATCAGTTACTTGACGGCAGTCCCGCCCCATATAGTTGGACCTATGTCCCACCAGGAGTAAAAGGATTCGCCTTCTATGGAATCGCGGATGGAGATTATGAGCTTACGGCCCAACTGGGCTCACGAAGTGGCGGACTTATTTCGGAAACGAAACGGATCACAGTGAGAGGCACAGATGTCACCGGTGTTGAGCTGAACCTGAAAGCGTTTGCGTCGGTTAACGGTCGTGTCCTTCTGACCAGGACAGATCTTGCAGCATGCAAGGATAAACGCGAACCCTTATTGACAGAGACATTGGTTAGCCTGCGCGCCATTGAAGCGGACAAAGCGAATCAACAACCATTGAACCTTGGCTCGCACTCTGTAGTTGATAAATCTGGAGATTTTCAAGTTCGAAATTTAAGGCCGGGGCAATATCAATTCGGCACGCGGTTTTTTGCAAAGTATTGGTTTCTCAAATCGATCGTAAAACCGTCCGCTAAGACGGCGACTGCAACCACGCCAACCGACCTCGCTAAAACAGGACTCAACTTAAAGTTTGGCGACAACATTTCGGGTGTCACGGTAAATCTGGCGGAAGGCGCAGCGTCGTTGCGAGGGACAGTAAAAGCGACTGCCGGCGAACGTTTGCCTGAAAGACTCTTTGCTTATTTAGTTCCCGCAGAAAAAGAATTCGCGGACGATGTACTGCGATTTTTTGCTGCGCAAACTAATCCGGACGGTTCGTTTGGCTTTAACAATGTTGCGCCCGGACGCTACTTTGCGATAACTCAAGTCGCTGCCGCTGACGAAACGCAAATTGAAAGAAGACTGCGTTTGCCAAACGAATCGATGCGTCGCGCGCGCTTACGACGTGAGGCGGAAGCAGGGAAGTCGGTTATCGAATTAAAGCCTTGTCAGAACCTAACCGAATATTCATTACCATCGATTGCGACAACCCGTCCGCAATAACAAAAACCGCGTCCGGCGATCGTCGCAACATACCTTGACGCTTCGCGAGACCGCTTGCTAGACTCAAATCACTTACCAATTAGGGCCCGGCGCTTAACTGCGTCGCTCGGATTTCCCCCGGACCCGCGCGTGCGGCGCAGTCTGATTTTTCTAATCCAATGGAGGTGTTGCGTGGGCTTCAAAGTCGGCCAGAAAGTCGTTTATCCCAACCACGGAATCGGAACCATCGAACAAATTGAGCAGAAGCAGATAGGCGCAAACACCCTTCCCTTTTACACCCTGCGACTTGCTGCGAATAACTCCCTCGTTCTTGTACCCGTTTCGAATGCTTTGGAGGTTGGCCTGCGTCATCCGATCTCGTCCGGTCAATGCGATATGCTTTTCAAGATGCTCGCCGATGACTTTTCTTTTCCTGCAAATGATTGGAAAGACCGCTTCAAAGACTTTTCAGAAAAAATGCGCACCGGCGATATTTTTGAAGCCGCCGATGTTTTGAAGCACCTTACATATCTCAATCATCTGAAACCGCTTTCCTTCCGCGAGCAACGCATGCTTGAGCGCGCGCGCTATCTTGTGATTTCCGAATTGGCCGCAGTCTGCCGCCAACCCGAATGCAACATCGAACCGCGTGTTGAAGAAGCGCTGGCACGCGCATGCGCAAAGCATGAACGCCGCCCCGCGCGGGCTCGTGCTGCGGGCGCGGCCGCCGGTCACTGACTTCCGTCAACCTTCCGTCTTGTCGCGCAGCCCTTTAAATACAGCCGATAATTCTGTTTGCCGCCCAGACTTTGCTTTTTGTTTGTCGTGAACGACCGTTGGGCTGAAGCCTGCGGACCCGCATGGTATACTGCACTCTCGAATTCATACCTCGTTATATTTGATGGACGAACCCGGTAGTAATCCCACCTTCATTTTTCCGCGGAAAGTTTTGTTGCGCGCCATATTTGTATGATGGTGTTACTAAAACTGATCGGCGTCGCCGTATTGGTTGCGACGAACGGTTTCTTCGTAGCTTCGGAATTCGCGTTAGTCTCCGTACGGCGCGCCCGAATTGAATCGCGCGCTGCTGCAGGCAGTAAGAACGCTCGCGCGGCCTTGCGCTTACTCAACAATCCAACTGTTTTCATTTCCGCGGTACAACTTGGGATCACGTTAGCTTCGCTGGCTCTCGGTTGGCTCGGTGAACCAACTATTGCTCAGCTGCTTCATCCCGTGGCGGAACGAATTGCATCTGAAGGCCGCGCCGGTTATGTGGCCCATGTCATGGCGATCGCGATCGCCTTTTCCATAATTAGCTTTCTCCACATTGTGTTGGGCGAACTAATGCCTAAAATGGTCGCGTTGGAACGGGCCGAACGTGTCGCGCTGGTTGCCTCACGGCCTTTAGAACTGTTTGCCAGGACATTTCGCGCCCCGTTGTGGTTGTTAAATACGACAGGCTCTAACCTAGGAAAATTGTTAGGGCTGCGGTCAACGTTGGATCACGCATCGGTTTACACCGAAACCGAGTTGCGCCAATTAGTCGACGTTGCGCGTGAAAGTGGCTATCTGCGCGCCGAAGAGCGTCGACTAATTCACCGCGTGTTTGAGTTTTCCGATACGTTGGTTCGTGAAGCGATGGTGCCGCGCACAGAAATGGCAGCTATAGCAAGTGATTGCTCGTTGGAAGACATGACGGCAGCCTTCGAAAAGTATCGTTATTCGCGGCTGCCGGTTTATCGCGAATCGTTGGACGATGTAATTGGCTTCATTCATAGCAAAGATGTCATGCCCTACATTTTGAGGCCGCAGGAATTTCAGTTGCAGGACGTGCTTCAGCCGCCGTTGTACGTCGTCGATACTGCGCGTTTGGAAGATGTGCTGCGCCAAATGCAAAAAGCGAAGGCGCATTTCGGTTTCGTCGTTGACGAACATGGCGGTCTTGAAGGAATCATTACGCTCGAAGATCTGTTGGAAGAAATTGTCGGCGATATTTCGGACGAACATGATGAAGAAGTGAACGAGCAAATTACGCCGATAAGCGAAGGTGTGTACGCTCTCGCGGGCGGCCTCGCCGTGCGGGACCTTAATCGACGTCTGAAGTTGTCACTGCCTGAATCGGAAAACTATACGACCATCGCCGGTTTTCTTATGACCGAAGCCGGCCACGTGTTAAAGCCCGGCGAAAGAGTTGAATACAATGGACTACAGTTCGAGATCGAGCGGGTCGAACGCCGCCGCGTGATTAACGTGCGGGTAAAGATACCAGTAACAGCCACCCCCGCTGATGACACCCGCGAAGCAATCGAGGGCGCGCGCGCCGCTGGCTGATCGCTTTTCATTTGCAACAACCGCAGTGGTAAAGTTGCCGCGAAGCTTTTCCAAACAAATCAACGGACAAGACAACTATGAGTTGGATTGAGGAAATTAACGCGCGCGAAATTCTCGACTCTCGCGGCAATCCCACGATTGAAGCTGAAGTAACTTTAGCTGGTGGGGAAGTCGGGCGCGCGGCTGTTCCCTCGGGCGCGTCAACCGGCGAACACGAAGCGGTCGAATTGCGTGACGGAGACAACAAACGCTACGGCGGCAAGGGCGTGTTGAATGCCGTGAGCAACGTCAACGATGTTATTGCGCCGGCTATCGCCGGACTTGATGCGTTGGATCAAGCAGAGGTGGACCAGGCGTTAATTGCGCTTGACGGTACGGCAACAAAATCAAAACTTGGCGCGAATGCCATACTAGCTGTGTCGCTTGCCACTGCTCGCGCAGCCGCGGCCTATCTCGAAGTTCCCTTGTATCGTTACCTGGGTGGGCCAAACGGGCGCACGTTGCCGGTGCCGATGATGAACATCATTAACGGCGGCGCGCACGCTGATAACAACGTTGACTTTCAAGAGTTCATGATCGTTCCGCTGGGCGCCTCGAGCTTCAGCGAAAGTCTGCGCGCGGGGGTTGAGATTTTTCATACGTTGAAATCAGTCCTTAAGAAAAAAGGATACGCAACTAGTGTCGGGGATGAAGGTGGCTTTGCTCCGAACCTGCGTTCGAACGAAGAAGCGATTGAGACGATTCTGGAAGCAGTAACTCAATCTGGTTATGACGCCGGGACAGATGTGATGCTGGCGCTCGATCCCGCAGCCAGCGAATTTTTTGATGGCGGGTCCTACGTTTTTAAGAAGAGCGACAAACGAAAGTTGACCAGCGATCAAATGGTGTCATTTTGGGGTGAGTGGGCGCGGCAATACCCGATTATTTCGATAGAAGATGGCATGGCTGAGAATGATTGGGACGGCTGGAAAGCGTTGACAGATCAGTTGGGCCAAAACGTACAGCTTGTCGGCGACGATTTATTCGTGACCAATACCGAATTCTTGCGCAAAGGGATCGAACGCCGCGTGGCTAACTCCATTTTGATCAAAGTCAATCAGATTGGCACGCTTACTGAAACACTGGATTGCATTGAACTGGCGCGCACGAACGGGCGCACCGCGGTCATCTCGCATCGCTCGGGAGAAACTGAAGACCCATTCATTGCAGACCTTGCCGTAGCAACCAATGCTGGACAGATAAAAACAGGATCATTGTCGCGAAGCGATCGTATTGCAAAGTACAACCAGCTGCTGCGCATCGAAGAAGATTTGAGAGACTCGGCTCGGTTTCCCGGCCGTTCGGCTTTTCAGGTGCAACAGAAAAATGGATTTATCAGACGTCAGGGATCTGTTTGATTACACTGAGTGGGCGAATCGACTCGCCTGTGATGCCGCAGCCCGGCTGGGTAGCGGAGATCTGCGTCGCGAAACCCGTATCAGTCACGGATCAGTTTTTGGGACGTTACTGCACATGGCTGGGGCCGAATGGATTTGGCTTGAACGCTGGCAGGGACGCTCGCCCGCCGGCGAGGTTGCCTGGAATCTTTGGAAGCCGGAACACTGCCGGGATCTTGAACAACTGGATCAGCAATGGGCGGACCTGATTGCCACGCGTCGCGAATTTTTGAAGGGTCTTGATGAAGAGAAACTGCATGCGGAAGTGCCATTCATTCTGCTTAATGGCGATGCCAACTCCATGCGGCTGGTTGATCAGATGCAGCACGTTGCAAATCATGCAACCCTTCATCGTGGTCAGGTCGTTGGCATGATTCGCCAGTTCGGCATTATTCCCCCGTCTACTGATTTGCTCTTTTTCCTGCGCAGCGAAATCCCTGCCTAGTCATACTCATAATGATCGATTCCTGGGAACGCGGTGAGTATCAGATTTCGACGGATCGATCGAAACTCGACGTACCGTTCATTCACAAGTTCCTTTCAACCGAAACATATTGGGCGTCCGGACGCTCGATTGATGTTGTGAAAAAGTCGATCGAAAACTCTTTTTGTTTTGGTATCTACCAAAACAAAGAGCAGGTGGGGTTCGCGCGTGTAGTCACCGACTATGCAACTTTTGCCTGGGTTGCTGACGTGTTCCTATTACCCGAGCATCGCGGACAGGGTTTAGCAAAATGGTTGATGGAAATCATACTGGGGCATCCCGAGTTGCAAGGTTTCCGACGGTGGGTGCTGGCGACAAAGGACGCGCATGGACTTTACGCTCAGTTTGATTTCATTCCATTGCATCGCCCCGAACGATGGATGGAGCGGCCCGATCCCAGCATGCAAGAGAGTCCCGACTATTGGAAGAAGGACTAGGAGAGTCATTGTTTGAGTAAAAAAGGACCACTGGCGCTGATCGTTCTCGATGGCTTTGGCTATCGCGCTGAACGCGAAGGTAATGCTATCGCGCTCGCGAAGATGCCGAATTATCGCGGCCTGATGGATCGATATCCGCACACGTTGATTCAGGCGTCAGGCGAATACGTCGGACTGCCCAAAGGCGTCATGGGAAATTCAAACGTGGGCCATCTTTGTCTGGGCGCCGGGCGAGTTCTGCGGACTGACGTCGAGCGAATAAATCACGAAATCGACAGTGGCGAGTTTTTTCATAATCTTGCTCTAAATGCTGCGATTGACAACGCGGTGAAACACGATAGAGCCGTACATCTGATGGGCCTGCTTTCCGATGGCCTGGTCCATTCGTCGCAGGAACATGCGTACGCGCTTTTGCGTTTGGCGAAAGGTCGCGAGGCGCGACGCGTTTTCGTGCATTGTTTTTTAGACGGTCGCGACACGCCGCCGTCGTCAGCAAAAGAGTATCTGCGCGCATTGCAACAAAAACTCGATGATCTCGGCGTGGGGCAGATCGCGACCGTTGTTGGACGCTACTACGCAATGGATCGCGATAAGCGCTGGGAGCGAACTCAACGAGCATTCAACCTTCTGATCAATGGTGAAGGACAACGCGTGCCGGACGCGGTAACCGCGCTCGAGCAATCCTACGAACGCGGAGTAACCGACGAATTTGTGGAGCCGATCGTATTGACTCGAGCCGACGGTGAACCAGTCGCGACGTTGCAGGACGGTGACTCCGTAATTTTCTTCAACTTCAGGGCTGATCGGGCGCGACAAATCACGAGCGCGCTCGCTCTACCAGGCTTTGATGAATTTCCGGTGCAGCACCGGCCTCATCTTCACTACGTTTGCTTTACCGTGTACGACAAGACTTATCCATTACCGGTCGCGTTTCCGCCCGAGCTTCCGGTTAATATTCTCGCCGCCGTGTTCGGTGGACTAAGTGTTAGAAATTGCCGCATTGCGGAAACCGAAAAATACGCGCACGTCACTTACTTTTTCAACGGCGGCACCGAACGAGAATTTCCGCACGAGCGCCGCATTCTGGTTTCTTCTCCAAAAGTTGCGACGTACGATTTAGCGCCGGAAATGTCTGCATCGCAGATTACAAACAAATTGTTGGCGGCCATTGAAGAAGGGCAGACCGACGTCTTCATTGTAAATTTCGCGAATCCTGACATGGTTGGACACACGGGAAAACTGGATAAGACAATTCAAGCGTGCGAGTACGTCGACACTTGCATCGGGCAAATCATTCGCGCCATGCGCGGGAAGCGTGGCCGGACGTTGATAACTGCTGATCATGGAAATGCGGAATTAATGATTGATCCGGAAACGGGTGGACCCCATACCGCACACACGACCAACCCGGTTCCATTTCATTTGATCGACGAAGATTCAATCGGGGTAAAACTCTATAGCGAAGGCGCCTTGCAGGATGTCGCGCCAACAATGCTGGGACTGCTTGGCATTCAGAAGCCGAACGAAATGACCGGTCGTGATCTGCGCGAGACGCAGTGAACCCTCGAAATTTAGCGAGCAAAAATGTTCGATCCACGCAATATTCTGGTTATCGATTTCGGTCAACTCGGCGACGTGGTGCTTAGCCTGCCTGCCTTGCGAGCAATTCGAAAAAGATTTCCCGCCGCGCGGATCACCGTTGCAGCAGGCAAACCCGGAGCAGAACTGGTTGAATTATCTGGTTACGCAGATTCGACGTTGATAGTTGATCGCGTGGCCTTACGCGATGGATTCAAACCGCTGTCAATAGTTCGCCTGTTTGGTTTGGTAAAACAAGTGAGAAAACGACAGTTTGATTTTGTAATCGATCTGCATAGCCTCTCGGAAACCAATTTGCTCGGATTTTTATCCGGCGCGCCAAAGCGGCTCTACGCACGGCGGCCGGGACGGTCACTCGATTATCTAGCAAATTTTCGCCCCGCGCCGCCGGTGGAAACTGACCATCGTCAGCGACACCTGATCGATCGTTACCTTGATGTGCTGACGCCGCTCGATATAAAAACAGCGGACCGCTTACCCGTTTTAAAAACGCGGCCAGTTGATGCCGCTGCCGTCGAACGCCTTCTATACAAAGCAAAAGCAAATGCCGGCGCGCCGTTGATCGGTTTGTTCCCGGGCGCGGGACATCCCAGCCGCCGCTGGCCGTTGGACCAGTTTGCAGCGTTAGCCGAACAATTGATCCGGAACGATGGTGTACGCGTGCTCATCTTCATCGGTCCGGAAGAGCGGTCATACGTAAAAGAAATCAAGCAGTTATTCCCTTCATCCGCTGTAATGCTCGATCAGTTGAGCTTGTCGCAACTGGCTGCTGCCGCCATGCGCCTCGCGGCTTTTGTCTCCAACGATACTGGTCCAATGCATGTAGCGGCAGCGGCTGGAACACCGGTAGTGTTGCTGCTGGATAAACGAGCGCCGACCAGTTATCTGCCGCAGGGAGACCATCATCGGATCATCTATAACAACATCATCAGCGATATATCCGTTGATGAAGTTTATGTGGCGACGCGCTCAATTCTGGCAGCGGGCAGGACAGCAGCGCTGTTTGCGTGTTAGTATTGCCATCAGCCCCCAGGCTTTTCTCCTGAACTCAAAAAAATTATGAATCGCAATCTGTCCAGGCAAAGCATGCTGGTACGAGCAATCTCTGTCGCATTGTTTGTACTGATTTCATTGATCGTCGCCCAGTCGTTCATTACGGACGCCAAAGATCCAAAATCGAAGACGGTTGTAAACGAAAAAGCGGGTGAAAAGACCGCGTCGTCCCCGGCCGACTTAGCAAAACAGATCGATACGATTATCGATCAAAGTGAATTCGCCTACGCGCGCTGGGGAGTTTATGTAATTTCGCTGACCGACGGCGCGATCGTTTACCAGCGCGATGGCGACAGGTTATTTACGCCCGCGTCGAACATGAAAATCTATACGACGGGGGTGGCGCTCGATCTGCTCGGCGCTGATTACCGGTGGAGAACTTCGGTGTACGCCAATGCCGGACCTGATGCATCCGGCACGATCCATGGTGACCTGGTCTTGTATGGTCGAGGCGCGCCTGATTTGGTCTCGACCTCTAAAGATCTCAACAAACCCTCCTTATCGAATTTGGTTGAGCAGCTCTACCAGAAAGGCGTTCGTCGCGTGGATGGAAACGTGATTGGTGATGCAAGTTATTTTCGCGGTGATCCGCTGGGTGATGGATGGCAGTGGACTGATTTGCAATGGTACTTCGGCGCGGAAGCAAGCGCGCTTTCAATTAACGGAAATGAAGTCGACGTTAACGTTGTGCCGTCAGGAAATAGCGCGCAACCAGCCGAGGTCAGGGTTAGTAACGCTCAAGCCAACGTCGCGATTCAAAATCGCATGGGCATTTCC
>DATENN010000446.1:0-9964 GCA_035275045.1 Pyrinomonadaceae bacterium | reverse complement strand
GAGCACAAACTGTATCCGGAAGCACTGGCGACGGTTTTGAGTAACGAATACGAGATCGTAGGGCGGCGAGCACAACCAAAACCTACGGTCACTGCTGCCAATGGTTCTTAAACTTCACGCATGACAATCGACGAACAACTGGCGTATCTGCGCAAAGGCGTGACGGAGATAATTCGTGGCGACGAGCTGCGCGCGAAGCTCGAGCGTGCGGAAAAAACCGGCAAGCCGCTGCGAATTAAACTCGGTGTCGATCCCACGGCGCCTGACATTCACCTGGGCCATACGGTCGTGATTCGCAAATTGCGCGCGTTTCAGGAGCTGGGCCACACGGTAATTTTTCTGATTGGCGATTTCACTGGGCTGATTGGAGATCCTTCGGGGAATTCGGCCACGCGCCCACAACTGACGCGCGAACAAATTAACGCCAACGCCGAAACTTATAAGCAGCAGATCTTTAAGTTACTCGATCCCGCAAAGACTGAAATGCGTTTCAATTCAGAGTGGATGGACAAATTAGGATCAGATGGTTTTATTCGTCTGGCTTCGCATGTAACCGTCAAACAAATTCTCGAGCGCGACGATTTCGCAAAGCGTTTGGAAGAAGAAAAACCAATTGCGCTGCACGAACTGCTTTATCCACTGACGCAGGCTTACGATTCGGTGGCGCTGAATGCGGACGTTGAGCTTGGCGGTACCGATCAAAAATTCAACCTGTTGATGGGACGAAATCTGCAGCGCGAATATGGCCAGGAAGCTCAGGCGTGCGTGATCATGCCGCTGTTAGAAGGAACCGACGGCGTACAAAAGATGTCGAAGTCGCTTGGCAACTACATCGGCATCAACGAACCGCCCGCCGAAATTTTCGGCAAAGTAATGTCGATTTCCGACGATTTGATGTGGCGTTATTACGAGTTGTTGACTGACCTGACAGTCGATGAAATCGGCACGCTAAGAAACGGTGCGAAAACCGGCGAACGTAATCCGCGCGATATCAAGGCTGAACTTGCGAAGATGATTATTAAGGATTTTTACTCCGAAGCAGAGGCGCGATCAGCCGAAAATGAATTTGATCGGATATTTAAAGCCAAAGAAACGCCCGACGTGGTTGATGAAATATCCGTTGAGTCCGGACTTTGGAAGTTGCCCCGACTGCTTGTGACTGCCGGGTTGATTGCATCGATGGCCGAAGCTCGCCGTCTAGTTGACCAGGGTGGAGTGTCGATCGATGGCATGAAACGCTCGGACAACGCCTTCGAACTTAGCCTAAGTCCTGAATCTCATGTGCTTGTGCAAATCGGCAAGCGACGATTTGCCCGTTTGCGTGGCCAATAAATTCGTCCTCTTCCAAGAATGTCCGCTGCGCTCGCAACTGAAGATATCCTCGTCATTGAAACGCCCGAGCGCGTGCCACTTCACTTTGCGCTCGCGTCGATTGGCAATCGCTTTCTCGCCTGTGCGATCGATCACTGCATTCAATTCGTCACGCTGATCCTGATGGTAATTGCGTTTACGGTCGTCGCTAACTATTCGACCCTTGGTAACTATCTGACGAATGCGCCAAAGTGGGTACAGGCATTGATGGTCGTAACGCTCTTTCTGATCCTGTCCGGCTATTTTGCTTTCTTTGAATGGATCTGGAATGGTCAAACGCCGGGCAAGCGCTGGCTGAAGCTACGCGTAATTCGTGAAGACGGCCGGCCAGTTACGTTTTGGGAAGCCGCGATCAGGAATCTTTTACGGACGTTTGACATGATGCCCGCGCCATTTTACTCGATAGGCCTGATTTCGGTCTTTGTCAGTGCTTCCGACCAGCGCGTCGGCGATATGATTGCGGGAACGGTTGTCGTTAGAGAACGGGAAGCCGAGGCGCCGGCGTTCGCACAAGTATTTGAGTCTTCTGTAAGCGACATCGCTTTGCGCCGGGCTTTCAACCCAGTCGATTTCACTGGCGACATCAATCAATTAAACCAGCGCGAGGTTGAAGTCGTTGAAGCATTTCTGCGACGGCGTTGGGAACTCGGCCATTTGCCACGTCAATGGATGGCGTGGCGTGTTGCATTGCCGCTGATGTACAAGATGCGGCCGACTTTCGATCTTGAGAAATTCTCTTACGAAGGGTTCCTTGAAGAGTTGCTTCACCGCTATCGGGTGCAACACCGGTTTATTGAGTAGCCACACCCGCAATTGATCGTCTCGCCGTTTTCTTGTTACTCTTTTCGTTTCTCAGCTAACGAAAATTCGCAACTGTAAGGACGAAGCATGAGCACAGATGTTTTTATTTTAGGCGGCAAGCGGACGCCGATGGGTGAGTACGTTGGAGCGCTCAAAGATATTTCGGCTATCGATCTCGGCGCCACCGCGGCGAAAGCGGCGCTTGAGGCCACGAATGTAGCGCCCGAAGAAATCGATCACACGGTCATAGGCAACGCACTGCAGACATCGGGCGATGCGATCTACGGCGCGCGTCACGTTGCTTTGAAAGCTGGGGTCCCGTTCGAGAAACCCGCGCTGACCGTCAATCGTTTATGCGGCAGTGGCATTCAATCGATCGTTTCCGGCGCGCACATGATTCAGCTTGGTGAAGCGCAAACTGCGCTTGTCGGCGGGATGGAATCGATGTCTCAAGCACCGCATGTTATTCGCGGCGCCCGTTCAGGATTCGCATTGGGCCAGGGAATGCTTGAAGACAGTTTGATGGTTGCGCTGCTCGATACTTACTGCAACACGCCGATGGCCGGCACTGCCGAAAATCTGGCGCGCAAATTTTCCATTTCGCGCGAAGCACAGGATGAGTACGCGCTGCGCTCGCAGCAGGAGGCGAAACGTGCGAATGAGGCCGGGTACTTCAAGGACGAGATCGTTCCCGTTGAAGTAAAGACGCGGCGCTCAAGTCTTACTTTTGATCATGACGACCACATGCGTCCCGAAACAACCTTGGAAGGATTAGCAAAGTTACGGCCCGCGTTTGCCAAGGACGGTTTTGTCACCGCCGGCAATGCTTCGGGCATCGTCGATGGTGCGGCCGCGCTAGTGATCTGCGGCGAAGATTATTTGAAGCAAAGCAAGCGCGAAGCGATGGGCCGTATCGTCAGTTGGGCCTATGCCGGCGTGGAACCGGAAATCATGGGAATTGGTCCAGTGCCGTCAACACGAGAGGCGCTTAAGAAGGCAGGGCTCGAACTGAAAGACATCGACCTCGTGGAAGTGAACGAAGCTTTCGCCGGACAGTATCTGGCCGTTGAAAAGGAACTTGGTTTGGATCGTTCACGCACGAATGTAAATGGTGGCGCGATAGCGTTAGGCCATCCATTGGGAGCGACAGGGACGCGCCTAGTCTTGACGTTGCTCCATGAGCTGCGACGTCGCTCGGGTCGTTATGGATTAGCCACTGCATGCATCGGCGGCGGTCAGGGCATCGCGATGATCGTGGAACGAATTTGAGGTTATGACGCCGATTTTTTGCACGCGCATCTGGAAAGCTTGACTGGCGACCGATTTCCTGATTTTCCAATATTGATCCAAATTCTTGGCTTCTTTTTAAAGAGTCAGCAGCACGCAACATAGGATAAGCGTTGAAATGCTGGCAGTTATCCGGCACTCCCAGCGAAGCATTATCCGGCATGCGTTTTGCGAAAACTGGCGCGAACAAGTCCTACGGGTCCCGGTGTTCGGAATTAGCTAAACCGGATGTTGAAATTTAGCGGCTAAAAACGCGCAATATGCTTGCGAAAAATGCGGCTCGCGTGTTAAAAGCTTGCCTCAATTTTGGGCGGCCTGACGCTGTTCCTTCTTGATTTGATTAATTCAAATTTGCTCTCCATCTCGAAACGCATTGAGTGCGCCGTGACGGCCGCGCTCCGTATTTCAATGTCAACTCATGCTTAAGGAGTTCCCCATGTCGAAATTTGTTCGATTGTCTTTAGTTATTTTTTCGATACTAGCGCTTACCGCGTTAGCGTCCGCCCAGTCGACGCTGACCGGTGGTATCAGCGGAAAGGTTTCCGACCCCCAAGGCGCATCACTTCCCAATGCCGCTGTGACGGCGACGAATGTGGGAACCAACAAAGAAGCGACGGCCACTTCGGATAACGATGGCGGTTTTCGCATTATCAATCTCGATCCGGGCACTTACTCGGTCAAGGTTTCGGTCGGTGGCTTTGCCGATTATGTGCAGCCAAACGTTGTGGTTGAAGTCGGTCAAATCACTGATTTGAACGTAGCAATGGGTATTGCCGGCACCACCGCGAATGTTGAGGTTTCGGCTGAAGCGCCGGTAATCAACACCAACACTCAGGAGTTCGCGACCAACGTCAATCAGACATCGATTAATGAGCTGCCGGTCAATGGCCGTCGCGTAACCGACTTTGTGTTGCTGACGCCGGCTTCAGTTCCCGATGGTCCGTTTGGTTTGATCAGCTTCCGTGGTGTTTCCGGCTTGCTTAACAACAGCACTGTGGATGGTGGTGACAACAACCAGTCCTTCCAGTCGGAAGAGCGCGGCCGCACTCGCATTCCCTATGTTGTTAGCCAGGCTGCGGTGCGTGAATTCCAGGTGAACTCGTCGAACTACTCGGCAGAATACGGACGTTCGGCCGGCGCGGTAGTCAACACCGTCAGCAAAAGCGGCACGAACGAGTTTCACGGCGATTTGTTTGAGTACTATCGCAACAACAAGTTCGGTGCCCGTAACCCGCGTGCGGTCCAAAATGTTTTGATCAACGGGATCTCTACGCCGGTGGGCATCAAGCCTTTGGATATTCGTCACCAGTTCGGCGGCGACATCGGCGGCCCAATCGCCAAGAACAAAGCGTTCTTCTTTTTCAGCTATGACCAGCAGAGGCGCAACTTCCCCGGGTTGGCGGTTTTCTTCCTGCCGACCTATCTGAACACGTTGGCGACGGGAACAACTGGACGGAATGCACTGTTAGCCAAAGGGTTAACAAATGCTCAAATCGATAACACACTTACCTTCCTTAGTTCGCTAACCGGTGAAACACCGCGTCGTGGCGATCAGAAGATCATTTTCCCCAAGCTCGACTGGCAGATGAACAACAACAACCTGTTTACGCTTTCATATAACCGGTTACGCTGGGCATCGCCCGCGGGCTTACAGACTCAGGCGACCAACACGAACGCCAAGCATAGTTTTGGCGATGACTTTGTTGAGGTTGATTCTTACAACGGACGCCTGCAGTCGACTATCACGCCGAATCTGCTTAACGAGCTCCGCTTCCAGTACGCAAAGGATTTTGAGTTTGCGCTGAGCCAGCCACCGCTACCCGGTGAGCCTTCGACTGCGACCACATCGCAGGGCGCGCGCGCGCCACAAGTCTTTTTGACTAACGGCTTGACCTTTGGCACAACGACAAACTTCGAACGCATCAAGTATCCCGACGAGCGAAGGAAACAGATTGCCGATACGATGACCTGGACCAAAGGCATCCACACGATCAAGTTCGGTTTTGATTTCAACCACGTTACGGACGACATTCAGAACCGCGGCTCTGAAGCCGGTTCGTACTCGTACAACAACATCAGCGACTTCGTAATCGACTATGTGAACTGGGTGACACCATTCACCACCAAACCCGCCTGCTCGACCAGCACCCGGCTGGCCGGTCGCTGCTATACCAGCAACTTCGTCCAGGGTGTGGGTCTTCCTGGTATTAAGTTCAGTGAAGACGAATGGAGTTTCTTTGCTCAACTCGACAGCCGCGTTACTTCGCGACTGACCTTGAATTCGGGACTGCGCTACGAGTATCAGAAACTTCCGGTACCGCAACTGCCGAATTCGAGCACCACAATCCTTCCGAATGACGGTCGCACGCTGTTGGAAGCAACTTCCACCATGCCGAGCGACAAAAACAATTTCGGCCCTCGCGTAGGTTTTGCTTACGACGTCAAGGGCGATGGCAAAATGTCTGTCCGCGGCGGTTTCGGCATCTACTACGGCCGCATCCTTGGCGGGCACATTTGGAATAACTTGTTAAAGACTGGAAATCCGGCAGGTCAGGGAACTTTCAGTATTAATCAGACAACACTGACGAATTGTTTCCCGGTCGTGGCCACTGCGACACAACCTTGCTCGCCGGTTTTCCCGAACGTGCTGCCGACTAATCTACCGGTTGCCGCTGCGACGATCTTTGTGTTCCAGCGCAATTTCCAAACGCCAAAGATCGCTCAATACGATTTCATTTTTGAGCAGGAAATTGCCAAAAACACCGTTGCATCAGCGTCCTTCGTCGGCGCCAGAGGCTATGACTTGCCGACCTTCATCGACCTGAACCTGGCCCCGACTGGTGCTACCCGGACCTTCAATATTTATGGTGGTCCATTGAACGGACAATCTTTCACGATCCCGCTTTACGCACGCGCCAACGCAGCTCTGCCCTCGATTCTTCGAGAAGAGAGTTCTGTAAAGTCTGAATATAGCGCGCTGGTGGTGCAGGTTAATCGGCGATTCACCAATGGCTTGCAGTTCCAATCCAGCTATACCTTGGCGAAAGCCACGGACACCGGTCAAAACTCGCTCATCACCACGAGCATTTTCAATCAGCCGGTCGACGTGTTCCAACGGAAAGTTTACGACTTTGGCCCGAGCAACTTTGATGTCCGGCACAAGTTCGTATTCAGCGCGGTTTATGCGCCGAAGGTTTATAACGGGACCGAGAATTCATTCGGCGATAACGTTTTGAACGGATGGTCGTTCTCTCCAATCTACGTGATCTATAGCGGCCAGCCGTTCAACGGCACCGGTCCCTCAAACTTGAATGGGCAAAACGGTGACAACCGCGTTCCAATTTTGGCACGCAACGCTTTCCGGCTGCCCGCAATCAAGAACATGGATTTGAGGGTTTCGAAACGAATTAATTTCTCTGAGAGATACAACCTGGAATTGCTCGGCGAGGCCTTCAACCTGTTCAACCGAACCCAGGTGTTTGGCCAAACGGGAACCTTCCTGGCATCTCCGACGGGAAATAGTTGCGCTGTCACTAACGGCATTGTGACGAACGATCCAAACGGTTTATGTTATTCGCCGTCGTTTGGCGCAGTGTCTACCACGGACAGCAACAAGTATCGCGAACGCCAAATCCAGTTCGCGGTTCGCTTCCACTTCTAGTTCTTCGGAACTGGAGCAAAACAAAACCGGGCGGCTTTCGGGCCACCCGGTTTTTTTGTGCGCAAAATGCCAAGCGGCTCAGATTAATCGATCACCCTGCATGGTGACTGAATCCTGCCGGTAGTGACAGCCACGGCTCTGCCGGTTGTGCAACGCCGCCTGCGCTACGATTAGCGCCACCTCAACGGCGTTGCGCAGACCAATCAAGCCGTCATCGAGCTTAGTGGTGCGATAAAAGGTCTCGATCTCGTTCCACAAGTGGCGCAACTCGCGAATGGCGCGCGACAACCGTTCCGCGCTGCGCACCAGGCCCACGTAATGCCACATGATGTTTTGAATAGTTTGCATGTCGCCTTGGATCAATGCCGGGTCGGCATCCGCGGTCAAGCCACTTTCATCCCACGAAGGAATATTGTCGGAATCAGGTGAGGCGGCGTGGTCCATGTCGAGACGTTCACCAATGTGTTGTCCAGCTCTGTTTCCCCACACCAGTCCCTCGAGTAACGAAGTTGACGCGAGCCGGTTTGCGCCGTGCACTCCAGTGCAACTGACTTCACCCACAGCGTACAGCCGGTCAACGCTGGAGCGCGCCCATTCGTCAACCAACACGCCACCGCAGAAATAATGCGCCGCTGGAACCACTGGAATGGGTTCGGCACTAATATCGATGCCCGCTTCCAAACATCGCTGGTAAATATTGGGAAAGCGTTCGCGAATCTTTTCCGCGGGCATTTTGGACGCGATATCCAGAAGTATGTAGGCATAGCCGTGCCGTTCCATCTCGTGATGAATCGCACGCGCGACCACATCGCGCGGCGCCAGGTCACCCCACTCCGGAGAATATTCCGCCATGAACGAGCGACCGTCGGGAGTAATTAGCACGCCACCCTCTCCGCGCACAGCTTCGCTGATCAAAAAGCCTTCAGCGCCGGGTACCGCGAGGGCCGTTGGATGAAACTGAACGTATTCGGCATTCGCCAGTCGCGCGCCGGCGCGATGGGCCATAGCTAAACCGTCACCGCGGGCGCCGACAGGGTTCGTCGTGTTGCGATAAATTCGGCCGAGGCCTCCGGTGGCTAGCACCGTGATGCGCGCCAAACAACGATGCACGGTGCGTTCGTGACGGTCGAACATGTAAGCGCCGTGACAAACAACCGGATTGTAGTTGTCGAGTGGATTACGAGAGTGATGCGGAAACGTAATCAGATCGACTGCGGTCATCTCAGATTCGATCGTCACATTCGGACATGCTTTAAGCGCACTGATCAGGCCGTTCTCAATCGCCTGGCCCGTGCCGTCACCCACGTGCAGAATGCGCCGGCGCGAGTGCGCGGCTTCCTGCGTCAGCAGCGGCTGTCCGTTTATGTCCTGATCAAACCCGACGTGGGCGCGCCCTTCCAGCACTTCATGCAATAGTGTTGGACCTTCTTCCGCAAGAATGCGAGCCGCGGTTGGCGAACTAACTCCCGCTCCTGCTTTCAAGATATCGGCGAGTAGCAACTCAGGATTGTCGCCGTGACCGCGATCTACGATTCCACCCTGGGCATAGAACGTGTTTGACTCGTGAGGGTCGCGAGCGCGCGTGACGACTGTAACGAGGCGATTGGGATTGCGAGCGAGTCGCAGCGCTGCGGTTGCGCCGGCGATGCCACAACCGATGATTAGAACATCGGTCCTGTTCAAAGGTTCTGTTCCTTAGACGCGTCAGCCAATGGCGATCATTCGTTCAACTGACCGCGCGGCGCGTTTCAAAATGTCTTCCGGCAATTCGATAACGTACTGAATTTTCTTCAGTGACTCTAACGTGTCTTCCAGCGTGATCTGGTTCATGTGGGGACAGCGAACGCTGCAAAGTCGCAGCATTTCTTTATCCGGATTCGCAGCGGCGATGTTATCGCCCATGGCGCACTCAGTTAATAGCAGGTAATGCGGGGCGGCGGTCGTTTCTACGTAGCGGATCATCGCGCCCGTGCTGCCGGAATAGTCCGAAGCCGCGACCACTTCCGGACTGCATTCCGGGTGCGCCAGAATCACGACGTCGGGAAATTGTTTCCGCACGTCTTGAATGTCTTCGACGGTAAACTTGTCGTGCACCTCACATCGTCCCAACCAACCGATCATCTGATAATCCAAGTCTGCATCAATCTTTTTCCGGGGATCCGTCGTCGGAAAAATGATGCGCTTTCCGGTTTCGCGCGCGACGTTCTTCGCCAGGTACTCGTCCGGAATAAAGATTATCTTGTCGGAGTTAAGGGATTCGACGACTGCTACTGCATTGCCCGACGTGCAGCAAATATCCGACTCGGCCTTAACGTCGGCGTAAGTATTCACGTAAGTGACCACCGGCACTCCGGGAAATCGCCGTTTCAACTCGCGCACATCTTCGGCGGTGATGCTGGCCGCCAGCGAGCAGCCTGCTTTTTCTGAAGGAATCAAGACAGTCTTGCTGGGGTTCAAAATCTTGGCGGTCTCTGCCATAAACTTGACGCCACAGAAAACGATGATGTCTTTGTCTGTTTGGGCAGCTTTGCGCGCCAGTTCGAGCGAATCGCCGACAAAGTCCGGCACCGAATTGAAAAGCGCCGCTTCCATGTAGTTATGGCCCAGGATAACGGCATTGCGTTCTTTTTTCAGTCGATTGATCTCGGCCGCGAGTTCGGCTTTATATCTCAATTCGATATCGGGCACCACGTTGGCGAGCTTCGCCTTCATCGCCAGATACATTTCCTCAGTTGTCGTGGCTGCAATCATTAGCTTTTGAGAATGGCCCGCAGATCTTCGAACTCCAAACTGACGTCGAAAACTTTTGCTGAATGCGTCAGCGCCCCAATCGAAATAAAGTCA
>DATENN010000445.1:0-3628 GCA_035275045.1 Pyrinomonadaceae bacterium | reverse complement strand
GTGTGTAATTGTTCGCGACACTTCCTCACAACGTATAAACTATTAACTCCATCAAAACTCTATGCGGACACCGGGAATTCTAAATAGTTTTCGAGCGCGACTGATCCTACTGCTCGTTTCGCTGTTGGGTCTGACGCTCGGCGTTCAATACTACGTCCATCTGCAATCGGTGCGGCGCAATGCCCACATGCTGGTCGAACAAGAACAGGCGATTATGGCGGGTGTGGCACTTGGCGTTAACAGCATTTCAAGCAATCAATACCTCGATACGATGCGAAACAACGTACGCGCGCCGTTGTTGGATGAACGCAGCGGACGGCTTCGCAACGTACTGGTAGTCGATAGTGATGGCAATGTTCAGGACAGCCTTATTGAGGACTTCCAACCGAGCCAGGCCGCCGATGGCAGCAAGAGCTACAAGCAAATTGGCGACCTCCAACTCCCTTCGTTAACTAGTGCGGTTGAGTTAGCGGACGAAAATCAACCGATGCCTGCCTGGTTAACCGCTAAACGGGCTTCGCAAACGGGCGAGCCGGCTGCCTTCTATTTTCCTGTAGAGACAAATAAAGGGCGCTGGTACGTAATTGTCGTCCTTGGATCGGCGCGCACGCTGACCAGCATTCTAGAAAGGCAAGCGACGCGATCGGCGATGTACACGTTGTGGCTGCTGTTGGCGACTACGTTAGTCACCGGGCTCTTTGTCTGGAGGTTTACGCGGCCCGTCAAGGACATGTCAGTGGCGGCGCGGCGGGTTGCGTCGGGCGATTTTGACGTGCGTGTGCCCGCAACCAGAAATGACGAAATGGGAAACCTGGCCGCAGCATTCAACGACATGACCGCGCGGCTGGGCCGCACTCGCGAACTTGAAATGCAATTACACCAGGTAGAAAAAGCCGCAGTCGTCGGGCGACTGGCCGCGGCCATTGCTCATGAGATTCGCAACCCGCTTAACTACATCAATCTAACGCTCGATCATTTACGGTCATCGTTCGCGCCTGCTGAACAGGACAAACGCGAAACGTTCGAGCGCTTAGCACTGCAATTGAAATCCGAAGTCGCTCGAATAAACCGGCACATCACCGACTTTTTGAAGTATTCGCGGCCGGCGGCGCTGGAGCTGCAACCGCTCGATCTAAAACTACAAGCGGAAGACGCCATGCGCGTGATCGCAGCGCAGGCTGCGGAAAGTGGCATCGAAACCACTGTGCATCAACAAGGAAGCATGCCGGTCGTTTTTGCCGACAAAGACTCGCTGCACTCAGCTATGACAAACTTGCTGATTAACAGCATGGAAGCGATTGACGGCGCCGGCGGGCGCATCGGCATCGACCTGTCCAGTGATACTCCCGAATGGGCCCGCATTGTGATCAGCGATACCGGGAAAGGCATCGCGCCGGAAGACATCGCAAAAATTTTCGAGCCCTATTACTCGACGAAAGACACGGGCACCGGGCTTGGCCTTGCTATTGTTAAAAAAGCAATCGATGATCACGGTGGATCCATTAGTGTAAATTCGAAAGTGAATAGCGGCACCACGTTCACGATAAATCTCCCCGCGCGAGCGGCGGATCGAGGAGGAAATACGGCGAGCTGAGGAGGGCCTGGTCGGCAGCGACTCGCCACAAAAACATCATGGCGCGCAAAAGCATACTGGTAGTTGACGACGAGAAATCGCAGCGGGAAATACTCGAGATGATCCTGTCGGGCGAGGGTTACGACGTTACGACTGCCTCTTCGGGAGAGGCCGCTATCAAATTTGCAAAAGAAAAGCGGTTCGATCTCGCGTTAACCGATCTCAAGATGACGGGAATGGATGGCATCGAGCTACTGCAACACCTGCTCGGGCTGGATTCGTCAATTATCGTGATCTTACTGACAGCGCACGGCTCAATCGATTCGGCGAAAGAAGCGCTGCGGCGCGGCGCGTTCGATTATTTGCAAAAGCCGTATGACAAGACTGCGTTGCTGGAGACGGTCAATCGCGCGCTGCAACGACTCGACGCTCTTGACACTGAGATTGTGTCGGCCTCGCCAAAGATGGAGTCAGTCAAGCGCATGATCCTAAAGGTTGCGCGATCGAACTCGACGGTGCTGATTCGTGGTGAATCCGGGACCGGCAAGGAGTTGATCGCGCGGGCAATTCACAACCAATCGCCGCGCGCACAAGACATGTTTCAGGCGGTCAACTGCGCCGCGATAAACGAAAACCTGCTGGAGTCGGAATTGTTCGGGCACGAAAAAGGTTCATTTACTGGAGCGCACGCTGAGAAAAAGGGACTGTTTGAGATCGCCGATCGCGGCACGCTTTTTCTTGATGAGATCGCCGAGCTCGATATAGCGATGCAGGCGAAATTGCTGCGCGCTTTGCAGGAACGAAAAATCCGGCGCGTCGGCGGGACGCACGAAATTAGCGTTGACGTACGGGTGATCGCTGCTACGAACCGCGATTTGCGCGCGATGGTTTCAGACGGCAGGTTCCGTGACGATCTGTATTATCGAATTAACGTTTTGTCCGTCGACGTGCCGCCACTACGCGAACGTCGCGAAGATATTCCAGTGCTCATCGATTACTTTGTGCGCAAGCACACGCGCAACACTTCGCGGCTGGTTCGCGGCCTGACACCGGAAACGCGAAAATTGTTAAGCGATTACAGTTGGCCAGGAAATGTGCGACAACTTGAGTCGGCAATCGAACGTGCCATCCTGCTATGCGAAGGCGATCAAATTACAGTTGACGATCTACCGCTTGAAGTGCGTCAGGATTCCCGCCCAGTATCGGAAGGCGCGTTTAAGTTACCGCCTGAGGGCATCAGTTTTGAAGACGTCGAGCGCGACCTGATTATGCAGGCGATGGAACAAACTGATTACAACATTACCAAGTCGGCAAAACTTCTTGGTTTGACCTTTCGCACACTGCAATACCGCCTGGAAAAATTTGGCATCAAACGGCCCGAAGCGAAGAAAGAGGCAGCGGGATGAAGACCAGCTTCGCTGCCTTGCTCGTTTGCCTCGGAATGGTGGGATGTTCAACGCCGTCGCCAACGCCTATGACGCAATCGGCTGCATCGCCTTCGGCGGCTGAAGCAAAAAAGATCACGTCCATTGGAGTCGTGCACGCGACGGCAAACCCGGTACAGATCATCAACGGTTCCGCCGAACTAGTGGTCACCCTGGATATCGATAATGGTTATCACGTCAATGCCAATCCGCCGACCTTTCCTTATCTAAAACCAACCGAGTTGGTCATCTCGCCCAAAGAGGGATTCTCGGCGTCGACCGTAACTTATCCCCCCGCAGTTACCAGGAAGTTTCCGTTCGCCGAAAAACCGCTTGCGGTCTACGAAGGTCACGCGGAGCTGAAATCGACGATTCGTGCATCGGGCGCCGCCACGGGAGAACATTCTCTTCCGGCCGTATTGAAAGTCCAGGCTTGCGACGAACAAGTTTGTTATCCGCCGGGCCAAATCGAACTGAATATTTCGGTGCTGGGAAAGTAAGCGGCGGTGAAAATCTTTTGGATGATTGCGGCCGGTATCTGTATCGCGGTGGCCGGTTTTTTCATGGCGCGCCGCGAGTTCAATACTGCATTTGTTATAGCGGCGGTTGGTATGATTTTTTGGTTTCTGAA
>DATENN010000444.1:0-4182 GCA_035275045.1 Pyrinomonadaceae bacterium | reverse complement strand
CGTTGTGATGGTCCAGGCGCCAGCGGTCGTGAATTGAGCCCTGCCCAAAAACCGCTATTGGAAGCGGATGCTTGAATGTGTCCTGGAAAAAGCGTTGCACCTTCCATGCATCAGTTAAGGCCCACGACGCACCGCCATTGTAGCGAATATACGCTGTCGTTCTGAGCATTGAGCCTTTCGGCAGAGACTTGGTTTTGGCTAATGATTTTTCAGCCTCCGCTTCCACCAGGGTATCGGCAATTTGCGCGTCAGCGTTCGTCACGCGTTGACGTGTTTCAGTCACCTTGTCGTTCGCTTCAGCCAGGGCGCGTTCGGCTGCTTCGAGATCGTTCTTTGAGATCAAGCCCTGTGTGTACAGCACGCGCGATTGATCTAGTTTTTGTTGGGCCTTAACAACGCTTTTCTCATAGCTCGCGATCAATTGCGTCAGGTTCGCCTTGTAATCCTGGGTGGCTTTAACAAATTCCGCGCGCAGTCTCGTCAATTCATCGACCGGTTTGGCCGGGGTCGCGGACTTTGGCGGACTTTTTTTCTTCTGCGCGACGGCCGGCGCCATGCTGAAGGAAGTCATCACCAACACCACGAAAAGAACTAAAGACTTCGGCGTGGTGCGGCGAACTGTAATTGGATCTCGCTCCATCACGGCTAAGATTCCTCTAGCTCTGAATTGATTTCACCCCCAACCAGTATCGCCAGTCCAGTGAAGTAAAACCATAACATCAAAATTATCAGCGCGCCGAGTGAGCCATAGGTCACGCTGTAGGAATTGAAGAAATGCAGATAGATGCGAAAGCAAAACGAGATCAGCAGCCACAAAGCAACCGCAGTATTGGCGCCGGCATTCCACCATTGGTGGCGTTTGCTGCGATCGTCCGGAGCAAAATAATAAATGACGTTAAAGGTAGTGAGCACAAACAGGAGCGCGATTGGAAACTGAAGAATCTTCCAGGTCCAGGTAAACACATTGCTGAATCCAAAATGATTAGCAACCGCATCGCCGATGCGGCCGCCGTACAAAATAATGGCCAGCGCTGTGATGATCAGTATCGACAGTGCAACCGTCAGCAGAATGGAGACCAATCGCACTTTCCACCACGGCCGGCTTTCTTTGATGCCGTATGCCGTATTCAACGTATCGCTAATCGCTCCCATTCCGTTTGAGGCCGCCCAAAGTGCAGCCAGCAATCCCAGCGATAACTTGCCGCCGCCAGCAGATTGACTGACTTCATCGAGCGTAGTATGGACCAGCGTCACCGCAGAATACGGCATGACGGTCGCCAGGTAGGTAAGCAGCTTCGTGCGAAGTTCAGACCCTGCCTGGGCGAAATAACCAAGCAGAGACATCAAGAACAGCAACAGCGGAAACAGCGCGAGCAGAAAGTAATAAGAGAGTTGCGCCGCGTTACCGAACAAATCGTGATCGTTAACGCGCGCCCACAAACGTTTGCCGAAGTTTTTCAGACGCACAGCTACCCCTTGAAACGATGATCCGCGAACGACTGTCACAGTTCACGAATTGTAGAATAAAAACGCGGGGATGATTAACGGAGGAAAGACGAGCGAATCACAGCGAGGTCAAAACAGAGTTACTTAACCATGGTTCCGGTGCGACTCCAGCGTGTGTTGTTGAAAAAGTCGAGAATAAAGTTACCGCTGGCGGGCGCGCTCTCGTCATACGACCAATACACAAACATCGCGCGGCCGATCACCAGTTCGCGAGGGACAAAACCCCAGTACCGGCTGTCCTCGCTGTTGTTGCGATTGTCGCCCATGACGAAGTAATGGTCCGCCGGGATCACGATCTCGTGGCCATCACCTTCGAGCCGGAAGATTGGATAGTCCTCTTCAACGAAATCCGGATTGTAGAACACATCATAAGGCTCGCCGGGTTTCCGCGGGGTCGTGCTTTTCAAATTAAGCGGCGCCTTGTCGTTGTTATCGACTGCCTCAATCTGATGCTCGGGTAAAAGTTTGCCGTTGATAATCAAATTCCGGCCTTCCATGCGAATGCGATCGCCGGGCAATCCGATTACCCGTTTGACGTAGTTGGTTGTGATCGGTTTGTTATCAGGACGATCATCGCGGCGCGGATCATAACGATTACCGGGGTACTTAAAAACGATGATGTCGCCGCGACGAATTTCGCGTTGCGGCAGAAACGGTAAAGATTTGCCGGGCGCGAAAATGAACTTGTTGACGAGCAGATGATCGCCGATGGTAATCGTGTTTTGCATCGATCCCGTCGGCACCTTCACGGCTTGAACAATGAAGGTCATGCCAAAGAGCGCCATGATCACGGTGACCACGGCAGACTCGAAATATTCGCGCCAGACAGACTTTGGCGGGCCCTTGGGCTTTACTTCCTCAGGAGCTTTACCGTGCCCGTTGCGATGAAAAACTTTTGAGAAAGAAAACGGCTTGTCTTCGGTTTTCGTTTCGACTGCGCTCGCAGGGCGGTTGCTGGCGGGCTTACTACTCATCAACGAATCATCCTAGATACCTTACTTCGCCTGGTCAAGTCTGCTTTTCGACATGATCAAATACGCAATAGGTTCACTTTTCGTTTCGTTCACTCGCCATCATCGCGAGAGCCGCCTTTGCCGCCGCGGTTTCCGCGGTCTTAATCGAACGGCCCTGCGCGCGAGCCGAACCGTCGTCCCACATCACCTCAACATGGAAGGTGCGCCGGTGTGGAGGTCCGTCGGTTTCGACCACTGAGTATTTCGGCGCGGCGCGGCGATCAGCCTGCAACTTTTCCTGCAGCATCGTTTTGTAATCCGACTGCGCGGCTCCTTTTGGCGTCACCTCGCGCAACTCGTCGCCGATAGCACGGCTTACAAAGTCGGTGGCGGCGGCAAGTCCGCCATCCAAAAAGATTGCGCCGGCAATAGCTTCGAGTACATCGCCGAGCAGTGCATCTTTGCGGCGACCTCCGCTCTTCTCTTCGCCGCGACCGAATTTCAAAAATTCGCCCAGCTCCAAACGCGTCGATGCTAAGGCCAAAGTCGGTGCACTCACGAGGCGATGCTTCATCCGAGAAAGTTCGCCTTCAGTCACCTCGGGATAGGCTTTGCAAAGGTAGTCGGCAACAATTAAGCCAAGTACCGAATCACCTAAAAACTCGAGCGATTCGTTATGCAGGCGGCGGGCTTCGTCTTCGGCCCCGGGAGCAACTTGCTCATGGGCCCACGACCGATGGGTAATCGCGCGTTCGAGGAGGGCGCGATTTTTGAACTTGTAGGACAACACGCTTTCCAACAAGTCCAGGTCCGGCGATAAATCAGATTTGGTTTCGCTAACTCGCGGCATAATAAAAGCCGGAAGCCCGGTCAACGTCGGACAAGCTTCCGGCTGGTTTCGAAGCTGCTTTTGCCAACTTTCAATGACGTATGTGATTGTTCCGCGTCGCCTTCGGTTTGGTTGTCGCTGCTGTCGTGGCCGGCGCAGCGGTCTTAGGCGCACTTGTTGTCACGTTTGTCGGCGCTGTCATATTACTTGCCGAACCGCCCGGATTGCCTGACGTCGGAGTCGCCGCAGGTGTGGCCGCAGGCAACACTGTGATCGGAGTCGGCAGCGGAGGCAACGGTTTGGACAACACGCTCGCAATCATTTCATTCAAGCCGGCGTCGGACTGGTTGTGCCGGTATTTGTACCAGGTGCTGAGCGCGTCCATCCAATCCTTCTTGCTCGTTTGGTAGCGCGCATCAGTGCCGGCCAAAGCAACCGCGCGCGCGTACGCATCGATCATGCGATCGATAACCTGGTTAATGTTCTCCAGGGCCAGCTTGCTCTCGTTCGATTCGTTCTGACCGGCGAATTTGTTTTTGTACTCTGTCGAAAGAGTTGCGTACGCACCGCTCTCATACGAGGCGCCGATGAAGTAATAGTTCCACGGATCCTTCTTAAGTTCTGAATCCCACTGCAACGATCGCAGCAGTGAGTTCAGCGCTTCAGCCGGATTGGATTTAACAGCCAAACGGCCCAGCACGTTGTAAAGATAGGCGAGCGTTTCTTCTTTCGACTTGAAGGGCGCCCAACTTTCCGGCGCATGATTCGACTCGACCAGTTGAATAGCTTTCTTCGCGTAGTTGATAGCGTCGGTGTTTAGACTCTCGTTCTTCAGAGCGATCGCGCCCAGGTAACTTCCCCAACCCATATCGATTAGCACTCTGACGTTTTCGG
>DATENN010000443.1:0-5356 GCA_035275045.1 Pyrinomonadaceae bacterium | reverse complement strand
ACTAGGCACAAATCTAAGGTCCGCGGCATTTTGCTTATTCAGCGGCGAGACGGCCCGCAGTCGGGCCACCACTTTTGGCAAGACTTCCAGAACGTAGTCCACATCACTCTCAGTATTGTTTTTACCAAAGCTAAAGCGAATCGCGCCGCGCGCCAGCTCTTCGTTGCGCCCTAACGCCTGAATCACCGGGGAGGGTTCAAGCGTTCCGGAAGAGCAAGCGGAACCGGTTGAGACGGCGACACCTTGAAGGTCCAAACTGATCAGCAACCCTTCGCCTTCAATAAATCGAAACGAGCTGTTCGAAATGTGCGACAAACGGCGCGCACGGTCACCATTCAACACGACGTCAGGAATTCGCTTGATTACTCCAGCTTCAAACGCATCGCGCAACCCTTGCTCATGTTCCGCTCGCTGGTTGAGTTCCTCACGCGCAAGTTTTGCTGCGGCGCCGAAAGCAACGATACCGGGCACAGGTTCAGTACCCGCGCGCCGCTCACGTTCCTGATGGCCGCCCAGGTTTTGCGGCGCGAGGCGCACGCCTTTTCGAACGTATAGCGCACCCGCACCTTTCGGGGCGTAAAGTTTGTGCGCGGACAAGGACAGCAGATCGCAGCCCAGCTTGTTAACGTCGATTTCAATTCGTCCGGCGGCCTGCACTGCATCGGTATGAAACCATATCTTCTTACCGTGCTCGCGCTGTTGGCGAATAACCGCAGCAATCTCTTCAATCGGTTGCTGAGTGCCGATTTCGTTGTTAGCTAACATGATCGACACCAGCGCGGTGTCCGGACGCAAAGCCGCTTTAACATCTTCAAGTCTCACTACACCGTTGTCGTACCCCGGCAGGCGCGTGACTTCCCAACCATGCTTTTCCAAATAGCCGCAGATGCCGCGAATCGATGAGTGTTCGATTGCGGAAGTGATCAAGTGACGACGATTCGGTGGCGCGGGATCACACACTCCGCGCAACGCCAGGTTGTTCGCCTCCGTGCCGCCAGACAGGAAAACAATTTCATTGGCACTGGCTCCAATCAGGGCGGCAACTTCGCGCCTGGCACGATCGACGACGGCGCGCGCTTGCTGACCGTAGCTGTGCACGCTTGAGGGATTGCCAAAACTCGAGGTCAACGCCGGCAGCATCGCTTCCAGCACACGTGGGTCAACCGCAGTGGTGGCACTATTGTCCAAATAAACTTTGCGAATTTCACTCATCTGCCGACACGGCCGCGCCAACCGCAAAGTACAAACAAGCATCTGATTGCCGGTTTGCGCCGCAATTTGATTTCCTCAGTTGGAGTCTAGGCGCGGGAAAAACAGTGGTCAAGCAGGCCCAAAACGCAGATGCTTCGCATTGTTCGGTTGCAGTCGCAGTGATAGCATTTCGACACGAGGTTGGCTCTCCCGAGACCCCTGTGGCGATCAGTCGTCGCAAATCTTTGGAAGGAACAACAATATGAATTATCTCAAGTACTCTCTCATCGCATTAATTACTTTTGGCGCCATGCTGGCCGTCGGCCCAAGTGCTGTCGTCACGGCGCAACAATCAACCGCGCTCGAGCGAGGTTATCGAACCGGCTATTCCGATGGATATACCGCCGGCTACCGCGACAGTGTGGACCATGCTACTCGGGATTACCGAAACAAGCCGGAATATCAAAGCGCTGATCGCACCTACAACCAGGTGTGGGGCACGCTCGACGATTACCGGGACGGTTATCGCCAGGGCTTCGAAAAGGGTTATGCAATTGGTTTCGATCGCGGCCCATTCGATTCGTCAATACCGACGGACTTGGGCCGCCGCGGATCAGTTGATTCAGATACCGACAATTCTCAGGACAACGCAGGCGCGACTGTAAACAATCCCGGTGTGGCGGGCGGTAATCCAGGCGCGCCCGCCGGTGCTCCCGTCTTCATCCCTAGAGACTCGATGCTGACAGTCGAGTTAGATTCAAACTTGTCCACAGACGTGAGCCAGCAAGGCGATCCGTTTCAGGCGCATGTGATTGCTCCGAATGAATATGCCGGAGCAACGGTTGAAGGGCGGGTCACTCGCGTGCGGCGCGCCGGAAAGGTCAAAGGATCGTCGGAGCTGCAACTATCGTTTACTTCAATTCGCATGGCCGATGGACGCACCAGCGCCCTGAATGCTTCGGTGGCCGAAATTGTGCCAATGACCGGCAGCAGCGATAACGGCCGAGTCGATTCCGAAGGCGGGGTGAAGGGCCAGGGTTCAACTAAAGATGACGTCACGAAGGTGGGTGCAAGCACGGGCGTCGGGGCGTTGATTGGCGCAATCATTGGCGGCGGTCGCGGCGCAGCCATCGGCGCGGCGATCGGCGGTTCAGTCGGGACAGCCGGCGTGCTGACCAGCCGGGGCAAGGAATTGCGTCTGGACCGCGGGCAGCAGCTCAAGATTCGGACCGCGAACGATACTCGCATTCAGTGAAGCAGAGAATTACATCCGCCAAGAAAACGCAGCAGACCAAAGCGCGAGGACGTGGTCCAAATGGATCAAGCCCTCGCGTTTCTATTTCTAAAACCGCCGCTCCGTTGATCACACTGATAACGGATTTTGGGTATAGCGATTATTTTGTCGCCGCGATGAAGGGTGTAATCCTCACGATAAATCCCAAGGCAAACATCATCGATATCACTCATGAGATACCGGCGCAAGACATTCAAAGTGGTGCCTTCACGATTTTTGCCGCGCACTCTTCTTTTGCAGCGGGCACAATTCACGTCGCAGTCGTCGACCCGGGCGTGGGCTCGCAGCGGCGTCCAATACTGATTGAGACAGCTGGACAGTTCTTTATAGGTCCAGACAATGGGCTGTTTAGCTATGTTTGCGAAAAATCCACACCGCGAGTTTTTCACCTCGATAAACCGGGATATTTTCGTCAGCCCGTTAGCCAGACGTTTAATGGTCGCGACGTGTTCGCGCCAATGGCAGCGTGGCTTTCGCTCGGTTTAAAACCTGAAAAGTTAGGAACCGCAACTGAAACCTATGAAAAGCTGGAGCCGCTTTCCGCCGAAACATCTGCTGAAGGATCAATCCATGGCCGGATCATCAACGTCGATCACTTTGGAAACTGCGTTACGAACATCACGCGCCGCGAGCTCAGCGATGAAATGACTACAAAGCTGAAACTGTTGATTGGCGATCACTCGATCGACACCTTTCGCCAGTTCTTTGCAGAAGAGAAAAATAATCGCCGCCCCTTCGCCGTGTGGGGCAGTGCTGGATTTCTCGAAATTGCGATAAGAAACGGTTCGGCAGCAAAACAGTTAAGCTTGAAAAAGGGCGACACCTTGATAATTCGCAGGAATTAGAGCCGCTTGTCAGTGATCGCTTTGGTTTGTTATCTTCGCCCACCGATAAATTTATGACGACAAAAACAGACGCGCCCGTTGCTGCTTCCACCGCGGGTTTAAGAGGAGTTGCCGCCGCCACTTCGTCCATCTCCGACGTCAACGGCGAAAAGGGCGAACTCATTTACCAGGGCTACAACATTCACGATCTGGCCGAACACTCGTCGTTCGAAGAAGTTATTTTTCTGCTTTGGAACAAACGCTTACCGTCTTCGTCAGAGTTACGAGAGCTGGAACAGGCGTTGAGAAACAACTACGCGGTTCCTTCGGAAATCATTTCGCTGATCAAACAGTTTCCCCGGCAAGCCGATCCTATCGATGTCCTGAGAACGGCAGTGTCGGCGCTTGAGTTTTATGATTCCGACGCTCGCAATTTGTCCCGTGAAGCCAGTGTCAAAACCGCCATTCGATTAACCGCGCAGTTTCCCACACTTGTTGCTGCCGCCGATCGCATTCGTCGTGGATTAGAGCCGATCGATCCGGATCCAAATTTAAACATTGCGTCGAACTCTCTGTATCAATTGAAAGGCGAACGACCTTCCGAACGTGAAGCGCGCATTTTCGATGTTTGCCTGATCCTGCATGCGGATCACGAACTCAATGCTTCGACGTTTACGGCGCGCGTCGTTGCCGGCACATTGGCAGACATGTACGCATCGGTGACCGCGGCAATCGGCGCGCTGTCCGGGCCTTTGCATGGTGGCGCGAATACTGCAGTCATGAAGACGCTGCTGGAGATTGGTTCGATCGAGAACGTGGAACCGTATGTGACTCAGGCGCTGGCGCAAAAGAAAAAAATGATGGGATTCGGTCACGCGGTCTATCGCACCGAAGACCCGCGCGCCACTCATCTGCGACGCTTCTCAAAAGAAATGGGTGAGGTCACGGGCGATTCGAAATGGCACGAAATGTCGCGCAAGGTCGAGGAAGTGATGATGCGCGAAAAGGGCCTTTATCCGAACGTGGATTTCTATTCAGCCTCGACCTATTACGTCATGGGCATTCCGCTCGATCTCTACACACCGATCTTCGCGGTGAGCCGCATTAGTGGTTGGACGGGCCACATTCTCGAACAGTACGCGGACAACAAACTGATTCGGCCGCGCGCCGAGTATGTCGGCCAACGCGATCTGTCGTACGTTCCAATCGACAAACGTTAAAGTTTATTGCGTTCTCGCGGTGGTAGTGGCAGTCGCGCCGCGCTCGCCGGCTTCCGACATGAAGTAGCCGCGCCGCGAACTCACTTCCAACTTGCGCAGCTTGCCCTTCGCGTCCGGCGCTTTTACGCGTACTTCCAGGTTATGAAGCTTGCCGTCGTCCTGCTCTGATTCAGCGAGCGTAAATCCGAGACTATAACGCGCCGTCAGGTTTCCGATGATTTTCGCGAGGCCGGTTGCATAGTCTTTGGTGCGGCTGACCTTAACAGCTTCGCCTCCCGACTGCTGGGCCAATCGCTTCGCACTTCCATACACGCTGACTCCCAACATCCCCGCAATCGGTTTGCCGATGGGCATCAGAAGCTTAAAGAGCGTTCGCATTTCAACGGTCAGGGAATTAAAGATCACGTTCGAGCGCACGACCATTTGTTCGGTCGCGTCTCGATCTTCGAAAAAGACCGGCGTGATGCCATCTGAGACCCAGACGATAGTGGTTTGCGAATTTGGTCGTTCGACTTTTGCTTTTTGAACGGCATCGCTGACGGCCGCGCGCAGGTCATAAACGTCGCCAAGTTCCATGGTGACGTTGCCTTTTTTGTTAGTCCGCTTGATGTCGATTGAGCCGTCCTCGTGCATAGTGCGCGTCACCGTTGAGCCGTTCTTGCCCTTAGTGACTTCGACGTTAACAACATCTCTATTGCGGGGAATAGGCTGCGGCTGAGGCCCGGCTGAAGCGGGCGCAGTTTTAGATTGATCCGCCGTAGTGTTTGATCCAAGCGTCAAACTGCTCTGGTGTTGGGAGTCGTCCATGCTTGGTTCAGTTTCATCGG
>DATENN010000442.1:0-6623 GCA_035275045.1 Pyrinomonadaceae bacterium | reverse complement strand
AATCGCTTTCCGCCGGCGAAGACACTCCACCGAATCGCCGCATGAATTGTTTGGGGAGGGATTGATTCGGCCGGCAGCAGGCGATCTAACTCTGCTTCGGTGAGCCGGCGCGCTTGCGCCAGGAATTCCAGCCACGAACTAGTTTCAATAACGCCGCGCGTTTCAGAAGCCTTCATCATTACCGTTCGAATCCCCCGCGGGTAATGTGGCATCCGCGAAGGCGGTCACAACCGGACGGCCCTGGTTGTCGCGCAACAAAACTTCGATGCGCCGTTCAGCCTGACTCAGTCGTTCCTGGCACTGGCGTGAAAGTTTGATGCCCTGCTCGAAAAGCTCCAGGCTCTTCTCAAGAGCAAGATCGCCCGTCTCGAGTTGCTGCACAATTTTTTCCAGCGCCTCGAGTGACGACTCAAAACTTTGTGTTTGTTCGTCGTTCTTCATAAAAGACCTTAGACCATTCAGCGTATCGACGCCGACCGCCGCGCAGCGTTCTGCAAACTTCGCATGCTAATTTTCTTCGATGCTTCGGACGGATGTTTGAATGCGCCCGCGCTCTAGACGAACGTTCACTAAATCACCGGTCGAAACGTCACGCGCGTCTCGCAACAGCTTGCCGTCTTCGCGTTGAGCTATCGCGTAACCGCGATGCAGCACCGCCAAGGGAGACAAAGCATCGAGCGATGCCGCCGTGCGCGCGAAACGTTTTTCCGCGCCACTTATCCTCGTTGCCATTGCTGTAGTGCAGCCAGTATACGCTGAGTCAAAGCGATTGCGGGCCTCGGCAGCGCGCGCGTGCAACTGCCCGGGCTCCAACGCTCGATTCAAACGGTCGGCGCGCGAGTGCGCGTCCAGCATGGTGTCGCGAATCAAAATCTGTAATCGATGCCCGGCAAGGTCTGCGGCTTCGGCAGCACCGCGCAGGCGGCCGCGCACTTCTTCAAAAGCTTGTGACAACGCCTGCTGTTGCACTTGCGAGCGCGCCGTCATAATTCGGTAGCGCATGACGCGCGCAAGATTCTGGCCCAGCCGAGCGAGATCGGAACAAAGTTGATCTTCACGCGCGGCGACGAGTTCGGCAGCAGCCGAAGGCGTGGGCGCTCGTTTATCTGCAACGAAATCAGCGATGGTGTAGTCGGTTTCATGGCCCACGGCCGAGATCACGGGAATTGTGGAAGCACGAATCGCGCGCGCCACTTCTTCCTGGTTAAAAGCCCAAAGATCCTCGGTCGATCCACCGCCGCGCCCGACAATTAAAACATCAACCAGATCACCCCAGCGGTTGTCGCGCAAGGCCCGCCGATGATGATCGTTAATAAGCCTGATCGCGCGAGCGATGTCCGGACCTGCACCTTCACCCTGAACTCGCGCCGGTGCAAACAAAACGTGAACTGTTCGCGTCCGTCTTGAAACTACGTTGAGAATGTCGCGAATGGCAGCGCCGGTTGGCGAAGTCACCACGCCCACTCGTCCGGGAAAAACCGGCAAAGGCCGCTTCAACTCTTCACCAAACAAACCTTCGTTGCGCAAGCGATCGCGCAGTTGCTCAAAAGCAATTTGCAACGCGCCGGCACCCACCGGATCCAGCGCGTCGACGATCAATTCATACTCGCCCCGCGCGTCATAAACAGTCAGCCGGCCGCGCGCGCGAACATGTAGACCATCCTTCGGACGAAAACGAATTCGACTGTTCGCCGAGCGAAAGCACTTAGCACGCAACTGTGCCGACTCGTCTTTGATAGTGAAGTACCAGTGTCCCGACGAGTGCGCTTTGAAATTCGAAATCTCGCCTTCGACCCAGACTGAGGCAAAGCGCGCTTCGATTGCTTTGCGTACCGATTCGGTGAGTTCGCTGACCGTCAACGGCCGGCGCTCAGCCTCGTCAAAGAGAGAATTAAATAGTGGTTGGTTCATCCGGAAGCAGAAGGATGAAGTAAGTAGGGTGAAATGTAAAACGCTGAAGTGGCGCAGACTTCAGTTGGTGGCGGCTTTATGCGAACTGCATGAGTGAATGGATTCGGAGTTGTCTGAAGTCTCCGTATTCCAATTTTGAAAGCAGCTTTCGATTGGGTTCCACCGACTGAAGTCTGTGCTACTCAAAACTGTTTTGCGGCTTGATTAAGGAGTTTCGACGCCCACCACTGGACTCAAACGTACTGATGCGCCATCGCGATTAGCGCGCACTCGCACTCTGGGATTAGTTGACGAGCGAGCGTTTGAAGCGTAGGTGATCGTATACGCAGTGCGCAGCTGCACTACTACGTCGTCATACGCCCGCTGCAAATCTTCAAGGCGGTGAATTGGGTAGTAAACTCCACCCGAAGCGGATGCTAGTTGCTTGCCCTCTTCTTCTGCTCGCGTGGTCAGGGTCAGATACCGAGTGCGCAACGGGTCGCCTGACACTTCGGCCTTGGGCACGCTGCCTTCGGGAATTAGACCCGAAGGAATGTAGAGCGGGTAAACTAACGCACCCGACTCGACTAGCGCTTCAAGAATAGCTGGGAAGGGCACAAACGATCGGTTGTCATCGCCATCGGAAAGAACCACGATAGCCGTTCGCTCACCGCGCAGCCTTTTAACCGGATCCGCAAGCACGTAACCAAGCGCGTCATACAGCGCGGTTGCTCCGCCCGCGTCGATGTCATCCAGTTTCTTCGATAAAAAACTGCGATCGGTAGTGAAGTCCGAAATGATCTGGATGTCGTCGCGAAAACTAATGATTGAAATGCGGTCTTGCGGGCTTGCCGTATTCAAAAAGTCACGCGCCGCTTTGCGGATAAAGTCGATTCGTTCTTCCACGCTGCCCGACACGTCCAACAGCAATATCAGGTTGAACGGCTCGTTCGTCGGCACTACCTGTTTGACTTCCCGCTCGACTCCATTTTCAAAAACAGTAAAGTCGGTCGCTTTCATTCCGCCGATCGCGCGCCCATAACGATCAGTCACGCTGGCGTTGAAGCGCATCAATTGCGGCGACAACTCGCTGACGAAACGGCCGGGCGCGGTTCGTTTGACCAGCTCAGGCTGCTTTTCCGGCGGTGGCAACGTCTTTGCATAATCGCCAAAAAGCTTAGGCGACACTTTGCGGATCGCTTCGGTCAATTCACTATCGCCGCTGCGCACAATCGCGCGCGCGGCTTCGGTCAACGGCCGTTCGCGCAAGTCGGGTGGCACCATGGCCGGATCGACGTTGAGCAGAACGACGCCGCGGCGCGTCAAAAAGTCGAGATGAATGCGTTTTTCTTTCTCTGACTTTTTGTCATCGCCGGATTCTTTGTTTTCGTTATTGTCTTCATCAGCTGCCTGATCTTGCTGTGACTTTTTCTCTTCCGCAGACTTTTTGTCGGGGATCCTTCCCGAAATCGCATAAGCGCCGGCAGCTTTCTCTTTGATCTTAGGCAGCTCTACATCGCTCAGATATCGTGGTCGGCTGGCGGTCCAAAGAAAGTTGAACTTCAGCGCGTCCAGCGGCACGTCAGCATGAATCGTTCCGGTGTTGGTGCTGACTTCGGCGGACTCAAGATTGCCGACCACATCGACCGCACCTGTGTCGCCTTCAATCTTCACTTTAGTGCGCACCGGGACATGGACGACCAAATCGATGCGGTCGCGACGTTCTCTCACCGTGATATTGACATCGCCGCCTTTAGCTTCAGCCTGTACGTCACTTTGATCGACTGCGATTCCGGTCGAGCTCGCGTCGATCGTAATTTTCTTTTGCAGCTGATCGGTCGCGATCACACTGACACGGCCACTGCGGCTCGTTACGGACACGGACGTTTTATCCGCGGTTTCCAGCTCGTGATGATAGACCTGGGCGTTGACCGCCGGCGCTAAGGCGAGAACGATCAGAGCCAAAATCGGAAACGTATTACGACGGAAATAATGGCAGGCGAAAACGCGTGCGGGGGAATTCAGGTAGTGCATGACGGGTGGATCTTGCCGGAGCGCACCCTGCCGGTCAAGCGGGCGCAGCGCGGCCGATTAAATTGGGGAGAACGCAGAATGATCAGCTATTATGCGTCGTCCTCCAAACACATGTGGGATTACTAAAACGTTCGCCGACCAATGTCTGTAAATCAACCAGTGCAGGAAGAAAAACTAACGATTCATAAGGTCGCCACCCGCGATCCGCTGGCCGGATTCGCGGAAGATGTGCGGCGCAGGCTTTCGACTGATCGCAAGCGTTTTCTTCCAAAGTATTTTTATGATGAGCTGGGCTCGCAACTATTCGAGGCCATTTGTTTGTTGCCCGAATACTATTTGACGCGTGCTGAGAATGAGATCTTAAAGCAGTACGCCGATGAAATTGTCGCCGCGGTCAGTGGGCCAACGACGTTGTTGGAGATGGGAAGTGGCAGTGCTTCGAAAACTCGTCTTTTGATCGAAGCGCTGTTACGCAAACAAGCTGAACTACTTTTCATTCCCGTCGACATTTCAGCCACCGCGCTGGAAAGCAGTTCTCGCATCCTGTTGCAGTCGTATCCCCGCTTGGCCATTGAGGCATACGCAGCCGATTACTTTGCCGGTCTTGCTGAATTGAAAAAGAAAACACACGGTCCGACGCTGGCGCTTTTCCTGGGCTCGAACATCAGCAATTTCGATAGTGACGAGGCACTAAGGTTTTTACGTGCGCTGCGAGAAGTACTGAATAAAGACGACGCGCTGTTGTTGGGTGCAGATTTAAAGAAAGACAAAACCATCCTTGAGGCAGCCTACAACGACGCGCTTGGCGTAACGGCAGCTTTCAATCTAAACGTGCTGGCCCGCATTAACCGGGAAGTAGGCGGAAATTTTGACTTGCGAGCGTTCCGGCATGTAGCGTTTTACAACGACGTCGCCGGACGGATCGAGATTTACATTGAAAGCCTGCGCGAGCAAAAAGTTGCCATCCGCAAGCTGGAAATGGAAGTGGACTTCGCTGAAGGTGAATTGATCCATACCGAGAATTCCTATAAGTACGATCTTGAAAGCATCGACAGCCTTGCCGCCCAGACTGGCTTCACTCGCGCGCATACGTGGCAGGACCGAGCGCAACAATTCAGCAGTAATCTGTTGTTAGCGGTTTAGCAGGCTTGTTGTAAATACTCTCTTTGAACCCTATCCTCTGCGCAAATGAATGCGGACACCAGCACTGTATTGGTTGAGTTTCGCGATGTCAGCTTCTCGCACAAATCAAGCTCCTCTCCGATCATTTCTCATCTGTCGTTTTCGGTTGCCCGCGGCGAAACGCTCGTGCTGCTGGGCGAATCAGGCTGCGGCAAGACGACCTCGTTAAAACTCATCAATCGCTTGCTTCTGCCGGACGCGGGCCAGGTGTTGGTCGAAGGGGAACCAACGGGCGAGTGGGATCCGATTCAGCTACGCCGCCGGACTGGTTACGTGATTCAGGAAGGCGGACTGTTTCCCCATTTCACGGTCGCCCAAAATGTGGCACTGGTCCCGACCCTTGAAGACTGGGACCAACATCGAGTTGCTGAGCGAGTGCGTGAGTTGTTGTCGCTGGTTGGGTTAGAAGCGAAGGCATTTGCTAATCGTTATCCCGCAGAACTCTCCGGTGGTCAACGACAACGTGTAGGAGTGGCCCGCGCGCTCGCCGCAGATCCGCCGCTGCTTTTACTCGATGAGCCATTCGGCGCGCTCGATCCATTAACGCGAGCTTCACTGCAACGCGAATTCTCTGAACTCAGTAAGCGACTAAACAAGACCGCGGTCTTCGTCACGCACGATGTGCGCGAAGCGTTGTTACTTGGCTCCCGAGTCGGTTTGATGAAGGCAGGAACGTTGCTGCTGCTGGCGAGTCCGGCAGAATTTGTTCACTCAAAGATCGACGAAGCTGCCGCATATCTCGAGACTCTGCGTGTTTCCGCTGAATTAGTTCCGGAGGCTGCCCAATGATTTTCCTCAATTTCATTAGGCAGAACTGGACAGAGTTTTCTGCTCTATTGAGACAACACCTTTGGCTGGTCTTTATCTCGACATTGATCGCAGTGGTGATTGGGTTGCCGACCGGAATACTGTTGACGCGCAAGCGCTCGCTACGCGGACCGATACTTGGCATCGCAAACATTATGCAGACGATTCCCAGTCTCGCGCTGTTTGGCTTTTTGATTCCGCTGCCATTCATTGGCGGCATCGGCGCACGAACAGCCATCGTCGCGCTGGTGCTTTATGCTTTGCTTCCGATCATTCGTAACACGGTCACGGGAATCGTTGGCGTTAATCCGAATGTTCGCGAAGCAGCGGTGGCAATGGGCATGACTTCACGACAAATCCTTTGGCAAGTCGAATTACCTCTCGCAATGCCCGTCATCATTACCGGCGTTCGAGTCGCCACGGTGATTGCTGTCGGAGTTACGACGATCGCGGCGGCCGTTGGCGCGGGCGGCTTGGGCGTGTATATCTTTCGCGGCCTGCGGCAATACGACAACAACCTTTTGCTCGCCGGCGCCGTGCCGGCTGCGTTGATGGCCCTGGCCGCAGATTTTGGTTTGGGCCTGCTGGAACAACGATTTTCATTGGGCCGCCGTAGCAATCAAAAAGCGCGGCTCGCCATTAGTCTCGCGTTGATCGCAGTGGTTGCAGCGGTGCTCGTATTTGGTTTCTTTGGTAAGCGAAATTCGCAA
>DATENN010000441.1:0-4761 GCA_035275045.1 Pyrinomonadaceae bacterium | reverse complement strand
TCGCCCCGGCGCCGGTTGAAGATGACGAGGACGAAGAAGAAGACGAATTCGCCAATTAACAACGGAGTCCCAATGAGTACACCCGGCACTTTACCTGACCACGATCGCCGTAAGTATCCTCGCTATTACGTTAACCCTCGCCTGACTCTTGCCATTGAAGACGAAAGCTTGAATGAATCCATCGGCCTGGGCGAGCCGGGCGACATCAGTCTGGGCGGCTTGCGCGTTTGTAATCTGCCTGCCTGTCCAAATGTTCGTATTGGCGATCGACTCGGTCTGTTGCTGCTCGATCAGGAAGAAGCGTTGGCGCTGCATGGCGAAGTGGTCCATCACGCAACTCCGGATACGTTCGGCGTTGAGTTCAGCCGCATGAGCCCGCTTGATCAGCGCGCTGTCGGATCGATCATTGCTCGACTCTACAAATAAAGGAAACGAGTGGCTGAGCACGAGAGTAAAGAAAAATCATCGGTGGCAGTCCAGATTGCGACTGATGGCACGTGGCCACAAACGCGAGTTATCTTGCGCGTCATCTTTATCGTGCTCATCGTCTCGGTCGTACTCTGGATCATTATCAAGTTGACCGGCGTAATCCTGCTGCTCGTTTTGTCGGTCTTCTTTGCCTATTTCGTTTCACCGCTGGTCGAATTTCTCAGCCGTCCCGTGGCCATCGCGGGGCGCAATCGCGCGATGCCGCGCGCCGTGGCGATCGCGTTGTCATATCTAATCATCATCGGCGCAATCATCATCGGCATTTATCTAATCGCCCCGCGCCTGGCCAACCAGTTTCCGGAGTTTACCGAACAGGCCCGTGGTTATTGGGTCGCAGTGGGAGCTAAGACGCAGGGCTTTGTCGAATATTTCCGTTCGCATCGCATGCCGGGTCCGTTGCTGGATGCAATCAACGGCGCAATTCCCAGCATGATCGAGAAGGTAAGTTTCACCGTCAGTGCGATGCTGACGATTATCGCCGGTTGGGTCATCTACATTCCCTGGCTAGTCCTGATACCGATTTTAAGTTTCTTTTTCTTGAAAGACGCTGAGACGTTCAGACGTTCAGCATTGCAAATGCTGCCGCGCGGACGCTGGCGCTGGCGCGGCGACGAATTTTTTCAGGATATCAACAGTGCGCTTGCCGCTTACATCCGCGCGCAACTGACGGCTTGTCTTTTCATTGGCGTGATCTGCGCGCTCGGCTTTACGCTTTTGGGATTACCGAGTCCGCTGGTACTTGGTCTGATAGCCGGCTTCTGCGAGTTCGTGCCGCTGGTTGGTCCGTTGGTAGTTGCGATTATCGCGGCCCTCGCGGCGTTGTTGCATGCGGGCACATTCTCAATGCTGCTGGCGCTGTTGTTCCTCGGCGTGCTGCGGGTGGCCCAGGATTATTTTGTTTACCCGCGTCTCATCGGCCAGGGAATCCATCTTCATCCGCTGGCAGTCATCATCGCCATCTTGTCCGGAGCAGAACTAGCAGGTGTAGCTGGGATCTTTTTAGCTATCCCGGTCGTCGCAATTTTGACAGTGAGTTATAGACATTGGCTGGAGCATCGCGGCAGTGAAGGACTGGCGGATTTGCTCGAGCCCGCGCATCCGGCGACGACTACGCCATCAATAGAAGTTCGCGCGCATCCAATGCCCGATACCACGCCTGAAGAGATGGTGCGCGCCCGTCCAGATTTGACGACCGGTGAACTGAAGCTACCCGCCGAAGATTAGTATGTAGTGCAGAAATTTGCGCTCCACGCTTTCCACGACGAATGCAAACCGGAGTTTGGGCTACTTAACCTTCCATCAACTGAATAAATCGTTGGAAATGATGTTCGGCATCGTGAGGGCCGGGTGCGGCTTCGGGATGATATTGAACGGAAAAGACTGGCAGCGTCTTATGTCGCATGCCTTCAACACAGCGGTCATTAAGGTTTAAGTGTGTGACTTCAACTTGTGCCGGCAGACTCTGGGCGTCGACTGCAAAACCATGATTGTGCGAAGTGATCTCGACGGTGTCGTCATTCAAATCCTGAACGGGTTGATTGCCGCCACGATGTCCAAAAGTAAGCTTGAAAGTTTTTCCTCCGAATGCCCGGCCCAATAACTGGTGGCCAAAGCAAATTCCGAAAGTCGGCACTTTTGCGCCTAATAATTCTTTAATTTGGGCGACCTCGCGATTCATCGACGCGGGATCACCCGGTCCATTCGAAAGAAAAATCCCGTTGGGTTTCAATGCCAGCACGTCTTCTGATGCAGTCGCTGCCGGTACAACCGTTACGCGGCAACCGCGAGCAGCAAGCTCGCGCAACGAATTGCGCTTAACGCCAAAGTCGTAACAAACGACGTGAAAGCGCTCTTCGCCTTCCGCGGGCACTTCATACGGCGCATCTGTAGTGACTATGCTCGCAAGTTCGCGGTTCTCCATCGACGGCGACTGGCGCGCTTTTTCAACCAGACTCGCTTCTTCAAGGTCCTTGGTTGAAATACAAGCGCGCATCGCTCCCTTGTCGCGAATGTGCCTGACGAGCGCGCGAGTATCGATGCCTTCAATGCCAACGACATTCCAACGTTTCAAATAAGCATCCAGACTTTCCTGCGCGCGCCAACTGGAAGCAACGCGGCTGGCTTCGCGCACGACGAATCCTTCGACCCAGGGACGCGACGATTCTTCATCGTCAGGATTCACGCCGTAGTTACCGATCAAGGGATAAGTCATGCATACGATCTGGCCGGCGTACGAAGGATCGGTCAGCACTTCCTGGTAACCGGTCATCGAAGTGTTAAAAACCATTTCGCCGCTGGCTTCGCCATCCGCCGCCCACGCACGGCCGCGAAACGTGACGCCGTCTTCAAGCGCGAGCAAGGCTGGTTCGACCTTTCGCATGGCGAAAGTAAACAGTAGGCGGTAGCCAGTAGTCAAATTTGCTGTCGCATTTTGATCGCGTGAATATAGCCTTCCAACATCTTACTTATTTCTTCGAGTGCCCTTCGGACGGCCTCCGTTTCGGCATACTCGAGATCTCTCGCAAGAATCAAGTAATAACGACACTCTTCAAGCGAACCTTGCGCGATGTTATACATACGAACTTTGTCCGCCAGTCCTCGTCTTTTGAAGCCCTCAGCGAAGTTGGCCGCTACTGAGACTGCAGCGCGCCGTAATTGGGAGGTAAGACCAAAAAGCTCATGCTTGGGAAAACACTCCGTAAGTTTGTAGACCGAAAGCACCCACGCATGGGCTTTACGCCAGACTACGACGTCCTCGAACGTTTTCGAATTCATAGGTATTTACAGCCTTCCAGGGTGAAGGTGGTTCAAGGGTGAGATTCGTTTGGGAGGGCAGCTGCTATCTAGGGTGGCGGCACTGCCTACTGCCTACTGACTACTGCCTTCTGGCTGGTCTTAATAAACTGTTGCGCTTCATTCAGCCAGCGCTTATCCGCTCGGTACTTGTATGCGGGCGCGGTTTTTACTGCTTCAATACACGCTTGCATTGAACTTGCGGCCTCGCGTTGATGGCCCAGGCCGGCGTGCGCTCGTCCCATCAAATACAGAGCTTCCGGATCGGAAGGCCGGCGGTCCAGGAATGTTTCGAGCGCATTGCGCGCATCCTCGAACTGTCCGGCCGCGATGTAAGTGGCGCCGACCTCACGCCAAATTTCGTGTTGCGCATGTCCCTGATCCCTCGCCACGACTTGTTCGAAATTCCTGATTGCGTCAGCAAATCGCTTTTGTGATCGAGCTATTCTACCCAATTGGTAATGGGCATCGATCTCTTCTTCATCGATCTGAACTGCCCGCTCGAACCGCTCACGCGCGGCATCCAACTCTCCCCGCTGCTGGTGAATTAAGCCAAGATTGTAATGCGCGGACGCATCGGCAGGATTTAATGTGGCGGCTTCCAGATTCTGTTTGAACGATTCGCGCGCGCGTTGCGTGCGGGTGACGTTAGCGATGTAGCCGCGAATCAACAGGAACAGGATGATGACCAGAAACGGTGAAGCGAGCACCGGGCTAAGCAACAGAGTCCACAGCGGCGAAATGAACAACGCAAGCACCAGCGCGATAACTGCAACCGCAACTGCGCGCAAGACGCTCACTCGGAACACCTCACGCACAGCGAAGATCGATGCAAAAAAGAAAAACAACAACTTCACAGTGCGAAACAGTCCGGCCGCCACCAGTTGTGGATCGCGCAGGGTAAGCTCGAGTTGCGAACGCAAATCCGCCGGCAGGCGAAAAACATTTTCTACTTGCGCCGCAGATTGAAACGATTGCGCGACGTAGGCAGCTTGAACCCCGCTAAAGTGAAAAAAGATCGATACCGGTAGACTGATCAGGTTTGCGATGACGAAGGCATACAGCAACGCTGAAGCGACCGACCCGTATTCCTGTTGCAGTCTTAAACTAAAGCTGGCGCGGCGTTCGAAAACGTTTGCGACAAACGTTACCAGTGGCGCCAGAATAATTCCGATTAGCAACAGGGAAAGCGTGGCCTGAAACACGAGGCGCAGTAGTTGTCCAGGACCAGTGAAGAAGTTGCGGTTGCCGACGAGTAACTGGGTGATTGCGTTGTAGGCGAGTTGGCTAATGAAAGCCATCAATCCGATTGGCGCAAGCGGTGCTCGGTCACGGACTTCGCGCAGGCCGCGGATGGGCGCGTAGAAAACCATTAAACCCAGCCGTAACCAATTAGGTGCGCTCACATCAATTTCTCACTCTGGATTACCGGTTCATGGCTCAACGCTTGGGTTCTCAAGGGACGGGCGATAAGCCGTC
>DATENN010000440.1:0-6011 GCA_035275045.1 Pyrinomonadaceae bacterium | reverse complement strand
CGGTGCATTTCATAGACGCGCCTGATCAGAATTCCAGATAACCAGGTGCGAAGCGTCGAGCGCCATTCAAAAGTCGTCAGAGATTTGCACGCGCGCACCCAGGTGTCCTGGATAGCATCCTGCGCTTCAACTTCCGAGCCTCCGACCAATCGCAGGGCGAGTGGATAAAGCGCGGGCGTGTGGCGCCGGTAAAGCGCACGGAACGTCGCTTCGTCTCGAGTGCGCACGAAGCGAGCAACTAGCGAATGGTCTGAATCCTCGTTTGCGAAAGGTTGGCCCATCCGTCAGTGAGTGACGTTTGGCGGGACGAAGGTTGTATGGGGGCAGGAGCAACCGGCAGAAGGGCGATCGGCAACGATGCGCTTTGCCGCGGCCCTTGCGGGAACGCTTTGACTTTCCAATAGTCGTTACTTGTCTTCAGATTAACGTTAAATGAAAGAGGCTGCGCCTCTGATTTGACAGCCTCATTCTTATTGGCGGTCATGCGGGAAAGGCAAAGATAACGGCGAAGCCGTATTTTCCGGTGCTTTTTCCGTCTACTGCCTCTACCCTACTATTTGACTGCTTGTTCATCCCGCCGCGGCCATGTCGGCGTCGCTAATATCAAAGTTGGCGGAGACTTTTTGCACGTCATCGTGATCTTCCAAAGCTTCCATTAACTTCAACATCTGTTTGGCATCGCCGCCTTCTAATTTTTTGTATTCCTTCGGTACCATCTCGACTTCGGCCACTTGCGGTTCAACGCCTGCTTTCTTCACCGCTTCAAGCACACCATCGAAATCACCCGGCGCAGTTATCACTTCAAAGTTGTCCTCGTCGTCGCGCAAGTCTTCGGCGCCCGCATCAGTTACGATCTCGAACAACTCCTCCTCTGATTTCGCAGCTTTGGGAATGACGATGTAGCCCTTTTTCTCAAACATCCAATTCACTGCGCCGGCGGCCGCGAGATTGCCGCCGTTCTTTGAAAAGATGTGGCGAATTTCTGCGACCGTACGATTGCGATTATCCGTCATGGACTCAACCATGAGGGCGACGCCGCCCGGACCATACCCTTCGTAAGTAATCTCTTCGTAACTGACGCCTTCTTCTTCGCCGGTGCCGCGGCGGATCGCGCGATCGATCGTGTCGTTCGGCATGTTGCCGGCTTTCGCATCGAGGATCGCTTTCCGCAAACGCGCGTTGCCATCCGGATCGCCACCACCACTGCGCGCGGCGACGGTTATCTCTTTAATGAATTTGGTGAAAAGTTTTCCGCGCTTGGCATCAAGCGCACCTTTCTTGTGCTTAATACTGTGCCACTTTGAATGTCCGGACATGGGAGTCGATCCTTTATGTAGTTTGCGTCAGATTACACGCAAACTAGAGTTTGCGCTAACTCGCTCTTGCTCTTCGCTCTTGGCGCTTCGCCCTTTGCTCTTCGCTCTTTGCTCACGTTCCGCAAACCAAAGTTTGCGCTACTTAAGTTGTTCGTATTCCTTCTTCGCTTCGACCAGTACCGGCAGGTCTTGATCGGCGTCCTTCCACGCCGCAAAGAAATTCTGATATTCGGTGCGACTCTTCGAAGTGTCGCCCATGAGCGCCGCCGCTCGCGCAAGTCCGAGATGGGCCAAGGGATGCAGCGGCGAAAGAATTTCAATACCGCGATGATCCAGGATCTTTTGGAATTCAGCCGCGGCCTGCTGTCCCGCACGTTGATCTAAATAGAGCGAGCCACGCAGGTAATTGTTTGTCAGGCCGCTGATGATGCCGAAATCGTATTGTCTGACTGATTCCAAATATTGAAGCGCCTCGGCCAGGTTGCCGCGCTGGCGCGCCTGCTCGGCCCGGACTGCCGGCGCAAGGATTGAAACAATCGCGGTGTCTTTCGGGTGAAGCTTGACGATTTCATCTAACAGCGATTGAGACTCAGGCTCGTTGCAAGCCGCCATCACTAGCGCAGCCCCGGGCAATGTGATTCGTCCACGGGAAAGTGCCAGACCATCTCTGGAATTCTTTTTTGCATCCGCGCAACGGCCAAACAAGGCCTCGTTCGACGCCAGACTGACGAGGGCCTGCGCCGCGTTTTCCTTGCGGTCTTCACGCTGGAAACCGTCGGCAGCGCGCTTTGCCAGTTCCTCACCCTGCTTCAACTTGCCCTGGTACAACATTCGGGATGCGTAACTCGACAGCATGTCGCTCTCGCCTGGCTTGCCACGTCTGTCCTGCTCGATTTGTTCCATCGCTGCGGTATCGCCGCGCGCAAAGGCCAACAGATATTTATTAAAGAGGTTGCCAGGATAGCCCGGATGCAGTCGCTCCAGTTCATCGACAGCCTGACTGGCTTCATCAAAGCGCGCCAAACAAATGAAACTCGTGATCAGGTTGTCGCGTGGGCTGGTAGTATTCGGACTAAGCCTGACTGCCTCAAGCGCTTCCCTGTTTGCATCTTCGTAGCGACCAAGAAATAAATAATTGAGGGCGAGGTTGTTATGGGGTATGTAATCGTTAGGATAAAGCCGCGCCCACGTTTGCAGCGTTTCTACCGACTTGTCGATTTCGCCGGTCAGATAGTTGTAGTACTTTTCGGAGATATACAGACGTTCGCGCTCACTTACGCGATCTTTCAGCTCATACGCTTTCTGAACGTACTGGCTGGCGATTTCGAGTTGTCCCTGATTGCCATAGAACACGGCGATTCGCGCATACGCCATCGCGAAGTTTGGATCTAAGTCAACAGCCTGCTTATAGAAGGTCAGGGATTGCTGAGCATTGCCTTTCGAACGTTCTTCATTGCCAAGCGCATAAGCTTTCAGTGCCTCGAGCGACGAGGTTGTTGCCTGGTCCAGGGGAACTTCAAATTTCTTGATGGAGCTGAGTGATTCTCCAAGCTTGCCCCGCAACGCCGACGCCGCTTTGCTTAATGACGACAAAACTTGTTCTTTGCTTTCGGCTTCGACTTGTTCGCGCGCGATTGAATCTCCGCTTTGGGCATTGATCGCGTCCAGCATAATCACGTAGTGGCTGCCGAGTTTTGAGATGGCACCCGTCAACAACGCCTTCAGGCCCTGACGTTGGCAGATTTCGCGCGCCACGTCGCGTGTCAATCGTTCGTCAGGCGACCGTCCCATGAAGCGCAATGCTTCGCGCACTCGTTCGTCCGGATAAATATTCAAAAAGGGCGACTGCCCAAGCTGGACCGCAAGCGCCTGCTTTAAGGTGCTGTCGAAAACATCCTCGCCCGTGCTGTTCGCAAAATCGGCAAGCAGGATCGTGTCTTTATCAGTCAAAGCATGCGCCGGACGAAAATAGAAAAATACCGCGGCGCCTACCGCCAGAACGAAGAGAACTGCGACGACGCTTACGCCCGTCTTGTGTCTTTTAATTTCGCTTACGATGTACTCGGCGCTCGACTGATGATGAGCAGCGGTCGCTTCGGCAGTTGCGAGCGCGGCGGCTGAGACGGTCGCTGCCGACGGGGCTGGGCCAATTGCTGTTCTGCCGATACTGTCAGGCGAGGCAGATCGCTCCAACTCCGCTTCAAATTCAATTTTCTGTTTAAGACGGCGAAGATCAGTTAGCAATTCCCTAATCGTTTGGTATCGTTCGTCGCGATCTTTGCGCAGTGCCTTCGTTATGATCCAATCGAGCTCAGCCGGGACGTTGGGAGCGAAACGCGCGAGCGGCGGCGCTTCTTTTTGCGTGATCGACACCAGCACATCAGTCGAGGTCTCGCCTTCGAATGGCGTGCGGCCCGCGACCATCTCGTACATGACGACGCCGAGACTCCAGATATCGCTGCGCGCGTCCACGGGCTTGCCGCGCGCCTGCTCCGGTGACATGTAATGCGACGTGCCCATTACCACGCCTGCGTCAGTGTGGACCAGCACGCGCGTGGCCGCTTCGCCGTCAGTAGAGCTGCGATCGATAGAGCTCTCAGTCAGCTTTGCCAGACCAAAATCCAGCACCTTAACGTAGCCATTGCGCCGAATCATGATGTTGTCCGGCTTAATATCGCGATGGATGATTCCGGCGGCGTGAGCTTCTTCCAGCGCGCTGGCGACCTGCACAGCAATATCGAGAATCTCTGGAACTTCGATCGATGATCCGGAAATTCGCTGGCGCAAGGTCACGCCATCGATGAATTCGGTAGCCATGAAGTGTTTGCCCTCCTCATGGCCCACCTCATGGATCGTCAGAATATTCGGATGGTTGAGGGCAGACGCGGCGCAGGCTTCCTGTTCGAAGCGCTGCACTCGATCGCGATTGGTGGTGAATTCTTCACCGAGGACCTTCAACGCCACGCGCCGGCCCAATTTAGTGTCTTCGGCAAGATAAACCTCACCCATGCCGCCGGCGCCCAGCTTCTCCAGAATGCGATAATGTGAAATGCGCTGTTCGTCCATCTTTAAGGTAAACGCAGTGCCTGCTAACTCACTTAATTTAACGGCGGTCCAGCGTTGCAGGTTTCAATATTCACCTCGCCCAACTGACTGTGTCAACGCTGTTCGTCTCGCTGCTCATTTATTGAATCCAACACCGCGGCTGTACAGGCTCTAACACAAATTCGCTTTAGTCTTGAGCTTTCACCGGACGCGATTTCGATGTTACTGCGCCCAACGTCGAACAACTCTGCCAGTAAGCGGATCAATTCACGATTTGCGGCCCCATCGGCGGGCGGCGCGGCGACGCGAACCCTTAGCGCGCCATTATGCTCACCGGCAACCTGGCTGCGCGACGCACGCGCGACAACGTACACCTGGAACGACGTGGCGCCATTTTTTTCAGTGTAGTGGATCATGCGACGCACTAACCGAAGAAGATTACCGGCCAGCCTCGCAACAAAGTTCCGGCTATCGCGCCTTGTAGGACCCAGATGATTACAAAAGCGACGATCGGCGAAATATCGAACATGCCTACAGTCGGAATCATTCGCCGCAACGGACCCAGCAAAGGCTCAGTCGAATTAGTGAGAAAGCGTGAAAAGCGACTGCGGTAACTCGACAGTCCCCAGGAGAAAATTATGCGTACGAAAATCAATAGGCTATACAAGCCCAATAGTCCATAGAGCACATATCCAAGCGTCGCTATCGGCGCCTTCTCGCGCACGCTAACGAACAGTCCTGCAAAGGTGTTGGCAATCGCAGACAGCAGTTGAAGTGCGAACCACCCGAGCAAAATTACCGCGAGAATTGTAATGAGGGGCGCATATTTAGGATCGACGCCAACACGCAGCAACGCTCTTCGAACGGGCATGATCAAAGGATCCGTGAGTCGACGAATAGTTATTGAACTTGAACCGAATGGGTTCAAGTCTATTTGATTGGCGACCAGACGCAGGATTAGAAACACGATAACGACTGCGACTGCCGTCAGCACCGACCAACTGAGAAACCAATAAATTCGGCTCAAGATCATTATGCTTGCTGTTGTTCGCGTGTTCCGAACAGTGCGGTTCCCACTCGGACCATGGTCGCGCCTTCACTAATTGCAACCTCGAAATCGTGACTCATGCCCATGGACAATTCTCCGCAGCCGTCTTTGAAATGACCTTCGGCCTGCAATCGATCGCGCAGCTCTCTCAGGGTCTTAAAAAATGGACGGCTGCAATCCGGATTTTCAAAAAAGGGCGGCAGCGTCATTAAACCAATCAAACGCAGTCGCTCGCATTGCGTGATAGTTCCCAACAAGCCCGGCAGTTCGGCGGGATCAATCCCGGACTTTGTCGCTTCGCCGCCTAAATCAAGCTGTACAAGTACCTCGAGTGATGCTTTTCCTGCTTCCACGCACAAGCGATCGAGCCGTTGAGCGAGCTCACTTGAATCAACGGAGTGAATGCAGTCGAACAACTTTACCGCGCGCCGTGCTTTGTTTGTCTGAAGATGACCCACCAAATGCCAACGTGCTACATGGCCCAGCTGAGCGATCTTTGGTTCGGCCTCTTGTACGCGATTTTCTCCAAAATCCGACGCGCCATTTTCAATAGCCTGCCGGATGACATCAACCGGGTGGGTCTTCGTGATCGCGATCAGCTT
>DATENN010000439.1:0-10371 GCA_035275045.1 Pyrinomonadaceae bacterium | reverse complement strand
GCAGGTTTTGCCTATCTAGCTACGATCGTCGCTAACACAGCGCGTATTTGCCTCGCGCTGTGGTTGCGAACGATATCTCATGACGTCGGCTGGATCGATCAAGAGCAGCTGCACCGTCTGGAAGGCATCGTCGTCTATTTCGGCTTCCTTCTGCTGCTATTCGTTTATCAGCAGAAGTATTCGACACGTTTGCGGAACCTTCAAAGCGAGCCAAAAGCCGGGCCGCGGCCGCGAACGCTCTACGACTTCCGATTTCCGTTGTTGATTTATTATGGAACCGCTGTGGGAATACCTTTGTTAACTGCGGTGTACCGGCAGACTGAGGTTCCAGTAGACTTCCAACAACATCTTCTATTTGTGCTTTTTATTCCGCTGGTAATAATCGTTCCGTGCGAATGCTTTCGTCGTTACGAGCACAATCGCAAAACACCCAAGCCGACGTCGACTGTCTCTCTTGTTTCTTCAACGCGCTGATTTCAGACGTTCTTGGCGAGCGGTGGTCATTTCCTTTTAGTTTCTTTGGGCGCGCGCTCTCGAGCGACCGTGATGTAAGTGACCGTATCCCATGCGTTATGAATGCCGATGAAAAGCAGCAGCAAGGCAGTCGCCCCAACGACAAATAGAACTTCACGCGCGCGGGCCGGCAGATAGATTCCTGAACCAATTAGCAACCCATACGCGATTAGCGGCAGCACAATGTGCCAAAGCCAGTCTTCAAACACGAGACGATAAGTGGGTTGATTCAAAGCTCGTCGGATGACGACTAAGGTGTAACAAAATCCACAGACGCCACAAGCACTCAAGGCAATCGCAACACTCGTTAGGCTTCGCCATGGAGCACTCAAGAGAGCAGAGACGAGTAGCACCGCCCCGAAGTGCACGATGGTAGGAGTGGTGAAGGCGTCGATTTCTCGCAGCGTCGCGCGTTGCCTCACCTCGGCGATCAGAGCGATTACCACGAACTGTAATCCAGTTAGTGCCGCGCCTGAGGAACCAACGAGAAAGAAAAACGTTTCCCAGGCCATAAGAGATGAACGTGCTGCTTCTTCCATAGATTTTGATCGTAAGTCGTGAATTTAATTCGCGGACCAAATTACAAATGTAAATCCGAGATCAGTTCTTCGCCATAGCGCGTCAAAAGCGCAGCGATAAACAACTTAGACCACCATCCATTTTTTGAAACTCGCTCACATTAAGTGCGATGGTTTGATAGCCTAGTTTTCGCAGCCGCGCTTCAAAATCAGCAAATCCGGCAGCTATCATCACCACGTCGTTAACCCGAATGCAGTTGGCTGCATACTCTTCGCCGGCAGGCACGCGAACGAGCTCGTAATCAACAAATTCTTCGCGATCGCTTAGCGCCTTGCTAATCACCAACTGATTGCCACCTAAGTAAGCAAGGCCACTCTTCAAATGCAGCAGGGCCTTTGTCTGGCGAATGTCGACAAAAGTAGACCGGTAACCAAACGGCGCCAGCAGGTCAGCCAGTTGTTGAGCGCCGGCCTCGTTTGTCCGCTCCGAGATTCCGATAAAGAGTTGGTCTCCCGCTTCGCATACGTCACCGCCATCGAGTGTGCCCGGCGCATCGATAGCGGCAAGCGAAACAGAACTCGATGGTAAGTTCGCCAGTGTGGCGCGGATTGCGGTAATTTCGCCACGGCGACTAACCGCTCCAGGTCGCGCAATCACAAAAGTGCGCTCGGTCAGTACCGCAGCATCTTCTACAAAAGTCGAATCGGGATAATCCGGATCTGGATTTAGTCTTGTTAGGTCTAGTCCGCAACCCTGCAACGCGCGGCAGTAAGCGTCATGCTGTGCGACGGCAATTTCAAAATTCGGCCTGCCAAGCACAGCTGTTGTCAGACCTTCGGAAAAATTTGCCGCCGGCGGCCGCACAATGGCTTTGGTAAATCGCATTGTCGCGATTATTAGGCCGGCAGTGACAAGTCACAAGTGACAAGTGTCTCAGTCACGCCCACCGTTGCCCCGACGATTCGGTATTCGCACTCGTCACTTGTCACTTGTCCCTTTTCACTCAGTTAGCGATTCACGATTTACTAACTGGCATTTACGATTTACGATGCAACCCATGCCTGTGCCCTTTATCGAAGAGAATGATCAAACCCGCGCGCGCGCCGAACACCTCGAGGCATTGCGCGAGCTGGTGGGTAACGTCTATCCAAATAAGTTCGAGCGTAGCGAAGTTGTTGAGCACGGCCGAGAAGATATGATTTCGTCGGTGGTCCAAAAATTCCGCGGGTTTCAACCACCGGCGCCCGAGGGTGGTCGGCCGGCGGCGGAAGCTATCGAACTGGCCAATCAACAGTTGAACGCGGTCACGGTTCGCCTGGCCGGGCGAATCACTGCGCCGCCGCGCGTCATGGGCAAAGCCGCGTTCGTGCACTTATCAGACGGCTCAACGCGTCTACAGATTTATGTAAAGCAGGCCGACGTCGCCGGCGTACGTAATGACGCCAGCGGCGGCGAGGTGAATGGGTGGGACTTGTTCAACCTGCTGGACCATGGTGACTTTATCGGCGTCGAAGGCTATCTGTTCATCACTAAGACGGGTGAATTGTCTGTGCACGTGCAGAAACTTCAGTTCCTTTCAAAGGCACTACTGCCTCTTCCCGACAAGATGCATGGCATTCACGATCCCGAAATTCGGCAACGACAACGATATGTGGATCTAATCGCCGGCAGTCTAAAACTCGATCGCGAAGAGAACCAGCTGACACCACATGAAGTTTTTGAAACACGGTCTCGCGTGATTTCTGAAATGCGACGCATCCTGGACGATCACGGCTACGTCGAAGTCGAGACGCCAATGTTGACGCCGCTGGCTACTGGCGCGGCCGCGCGTCCATTCAAGACTCATCACAACGCGCTGGACATTGATCTGTATGCGCGTATTGCTCCCGAGTTGTATTTGAAGCGATTGCTGGTTGGCGGCTTTGAAAAGGTTTACGAGCTAAACAGAAACTTTCGCAACGAAGGCATCGATCGCACTCACAACCCTGAGTTCACAATGCTTGAGTTTTACTGGGCGTACGCCGATGTGAATCAGATGATGGATTTTTGCGAGGAGATGTTGCGCGCGGTGGTTTTCAAGGCATTGGGTCACACGCACGTGAAGTTCGGTGACCTGGACATCGATTTTTCGAAACCGTTTGAGCGCTTAACGATGAAGGAAAGTGTCGAGCGTTACTCACCGGAAAGCACTATTAGCGACGATAACCTTATCGAGTTGTTTGAGGCGCATGCTGAGCCGCACCTGGTCCAGCCGACGTTGATTTACAACTTTCCGAAATCAGTGTCGCCGCTGTCCAAGGCGTCGCCTGCGGATGCTTCAGTCGCCGAGCGTTTTGAATTATTTATCGCAAACATGGAGTGTGCGAACGGTTTTTCTGAATTGAACGATCCGCAGGAACAGTTGGAACGGTTTCACGATCAGATGCGCCAGCGCGAACGTGGCGATGATGAAGCCATGTTGATGGACGAAGATTATATCCGTGCGCTGTCGTATGGCATGCCGCCAGCCGCGGGCATCGGCATTGGCGTCGATCGGTTAGTTATGCTGATAACAAACCAGTCTTCGATTCGCGACGTCATTCTCTTTCCGCATATGCGACCTGAGAAAAAGGCGAGCGATGATAACTAGTGACACGAAGTTTCGTCTGTGTGACTCGGCGGCGTAGATAGCAGGGATTAACGAAGACGAAAAAGGTCTGTGTAGTTAGTGCTTCAACTGCGGAGCGTAATTAGCTGAGGGGCTGAACGCGATTATCGTCCCACCAAAGCCGACCGCCCAACCGTGAGTTTTGTCTGAAAAGAAGATTCGTTCCAGCGAGTGATCAGTAACCGCTCGTTCCTGTGTCCAGTGAATCCCACCGTCGCTCGTTTGCAACACCACTCCACCTGCTCCGACAGCCCAACCTTCGGCGGCGTTGAGAAATTTCACATCGAAAAGGTCGCTGGCAACGCTTGAGTTTTGCGCCTGCCATGATCGTCCGCCATTTATGGTGCGCAGGATCGCGCCACTGTTTCCAACTACCCAACCGAGTCGTTTTTCTATAAACGATGCGCCATTAAAGCGAAACTCTCCGAATGGTAAACGCGCCCGTTGCCAGCTCTCACCACCATCGGCAGTTTGTAAAATGGTTGAGCCCGCGCCGACTAACCACGCGTTGTTATCATCTACAAACGCGCCGCCAAGCAGCAGCGAACGTGTCGGCGCCTGAAGCTTGAGCCAGTTGTTTCCTGCATCGCTCGTTACATAAATCGTGCCGGCTTCACCGAACGCCCAACCGTGGCCGCTATTATTGAATAAGGCTTTGACGATTAGCGCGTCCGCATTGGCGCCACGCAACGATGAGCGCTGCCAATGATCGCCGCCGTCTGATGTCTTCATTAGGTAAGTGCGAGGTTCATCGTTTGATTTCAGTTCGTAGATGTTACGTTCACAAATGATGATTCCCTGTTGCGGATCGAAAAAATGAATGTCCCGAATGTTGTCTTCAGTGGGGCGTGGCAATGCTCGCCAATGAGCGCCACCGTCATCAGTGCTCAGGACTGTTCCGCGGCCTCCTACAACCCAACCACGACTCGCATCCAAAAAGAAAACTGAATGCAGCGGCGCCATCGATGAAATTCGCTGGCGTGTCCAGGCGGCGTGCGCGGAAGGAAGTACGCAGCACACACTAAGCATAAAGAGCGAAAGTGTGATCGCGCCTTTACCGCGTGCCCGGCGCAAGTCTATGGTTCGGCTTTGCCGTCTGACGTGCAGATGGGCTTTGCTCGTCCGATCATTAATGTACGTGCCTGGAGTCACGCCCTGGATTGAGAACTTTTCGAATTGACGACTCATGGAAAGATCCCGCCCGTAAAAATTCTCGCGAAGCTGAGAACCGGAAAGAATGTCATGATCTTTTGGAAACTCTTTAACTTGTTGCCGGGCACGATCACTTGATCGCCCGGAACGAGGTACGTGATATCGGCGGCTTTGCCTTTGTAGATCGCGCTGACATTTACGGCAATCGGAATCAGGTGACCGTCAGCCTGGCGTCGTAACACCATAACCCGGCTGCGATCTCCCGTCGCAAGTACACCGCCTGCTTCACCAAGCGCCTCGGTAACCGTCATGCGGTGCGTCATCAATCGAATGCCGGGTTGGCCAACATCCCCGATAACGCTGTAACGATATGACGACGCTTTATCAAGAGACACTGAGACTTGGGGATCGATTATGTATTCGTCGTAACTCTTCTTAATTGCCTCAGCGACCTCTTCAACTGTCTTGCCATTTACAAAGACGCCACCCGGAATGAGTGACATCGAGATGCGGCCGCTCGGCGGAATCACGATACCTGAACGCGAGTAGCGATCCTGTCCGAACACGTTCACTGAAATGACGTCTTCAGGGCCAAGACGGTACGTATTGAAGAAATTGTTGTAGTAAGGAACGATGGCGGCTTCTTCGGAAGCCTGTTCATGTCTGTTAGCTTGCGTGTCCGCAGGCACGTCACTAGTTTGCGTGGTCTTGTCACTCTTCGCATCGGCCGCTGGATTTGCGACTAGAACGTCGTCGAGGGACTGCGCCTGTTGCTTATCAGAAGTTAGCGCCTCGTCTAACGATGCGTTTGTAGGCTTTGTCACCGGCGCAACCGTAGGTTCAGGCGTGGCAGTCGCTTCAGGTTCCGATCCATGCTTGCCTTGCCGCTTCACTGAATCGGCGGGTCGACTCTCAGCCGGCTTCTCGCCGGCCGTCTTCGAGGCAAAGCGCTGTCTCGTCTTCGCGCTTGTCGTGTCGGGCACGTTATTCGCCGCAGCCGGCGTTTGCGCGAAGCTGGATAATGCTGTCGAACAAACAAGTGCCACCGTCAATGATCCGGTTATGACTCTGCGAGTGTTTGTCATGTCAACCTCCATGAATCCCAAACAAGGTTTGCGTTACCTTTTCACCGCCCACGTCCAAAAAGAATTATTTTTACGGTTTCAAACAGAATAATTGCGTCGAGCATCAGGGTTTGATTCTTGATGTAATACAAGTCGTATTGCAGTTTTTGACGCGCGTCCTCGACCGACGCGCCATAGGGATATTTGATTTGGGCCCAGCCGGTCAGCCCCGGCGCGATCAGATGGCGTTGTTCGTAATAAGGAATTTCTTCAGCCAGTTGCGAAACGAAGTGCGGCCGCTCCGGTCGCGGTCCAACAAAGTCCATGTCACCGCGCAGGATGTTCCAGAACTGCGGAATCTCATCAATGCGCAATTTGCGAATGATCTTGCCAACGCGGGTGGTCCGATCATCGTTCTTGCTGGCCCAAACTGGTCCAGCCTTTTCCGCGTCGACACGCATGGAACGAAACTTCATCACATTGAACGTGCGACCGTTCTTGCCGACGCGTTCCTGCTTGTAAAGGACCGGTCCTTTTGATTCAAGCTTTATGGTGATTGCGGTCGCAACTGCAATCGGCAAGGACAAAAGCGCTCCAAAGAATGCTACCAGCCGGTGCACGACCAAACGCGCGATGCCTGAGATGCGAGCCTGCCTACCGCGACTGGAAAAAATTAACCATGACGGCCGAATCATACTGAGGGAAACGCGCCCGGTGACGCGTTCATAAAACGACGCGCCCTCTTCTATGTTCACGGTTCCTGCCAAACTCAACTGCAACAGTTCACTAGTCGGCAGCTGACCACGCCGCTCGCCCATAGCCACTACGATGCGATCGATGTTCTCGCGCCGTACTACATCGTCGAGATCTGAAGTCAAGCCGATTACACGCGGATTGATCAAACTCTTGCCTAACAAGTCAGGGTCGGTGCCAACAAAGCCTGCAATGCGATAACCGGCGTCAGGACGCTCAAGCATTTCGCGCGCTACTTCCACAGCAAGTTGACCAGAACCAACGATCAGAATCTTCTCACCGAAATCCGGATGCCCGAGTAGCCAGTGAATCGAGACGCGCCAGGAGACCATAAGCCCCAGGGCCAATGGCAGGGCGATGACTGATATTCCGCGTCCCAGCATCAACTGCGGAAACATGTAAAAAGCCAGTGCCAGCGCAATCCATGCCAGACCGAGTGCCTGCACCAGTCGCAATACCAGCTCGCGGCGATCGTGCATGACCACGAAGTCATAGAGATCGAAAAGATAAAATGCGGCGAGGCAAAAAACCGTTGCGAGTGCCGCTTTCAAAAATCCCTGTCGCAACATCAATTCGAAATACGAATCTTCAACGCCTAAACGCAAATAGACCGCGCTGATGATTGCGCCGAAGACGACTGCGGCCTCGGCCAACAACAACAAGACGGTCCGGGTATTTGCGCGTGACGCTCTCAACTTGCGATTGCTACCTCTTCGTCCTCAATTTCAGCAACCAAACGCAGCTTCTCCTGCGCTTCGGATAATCGTTGCGAACGATAGTGGCGCTGTTGGTAGTAATAGGCGCCCGACTCAAGTTCTTCATCAGCACGGTTAAGCACCACGCCAAGCATTCGTTCGCGCGGCAATTGCTCCAATAGCTTGTCGAGTAGTGAATAGCGCGTTTTACCTGACCGGACCACCATCAGCGCGCCGTCGGCGCGGTTGATTAGCATGTTCGCGTCAGTAAAGATCCCCAGTGGCGGTGCGTCGATGATGATGAAATCAAACGTTCGACGCGCTTCAGCAATCACGCCGGCGAAGGTTGGACCAGACAGTAACTCAGCGACGTCATCGCGCGCCTGGCCACCCGGTAACAAGTACAAACCAGCCGGATCCAGACGGACGATGGCGTCGCGCAATCGCAGCTCGCCTCCGAGAACTTCTGACAAACCACGTGGCGCATCGATGGAAAGGTATTCGGTAGCACAAGGTTGCCGCAGGTCGCTATCGATGACGAGGGCCTTTACACCTTCTGCCTGCGCCAACAGCCATGCCAGGTTCAGCGCAGTTAAGGTTTTGCCTTCTCCCATTTCAGCACTCGTAACTACGATTGTGCGCATGTCTTCGCGCTCGGCAGCATGCAGAATGCGAGTGCGCAACGAGCGAAACTGTTCGCAATAAGCAGAACGAGGCTGAGTAATGGCCACGAGATGAGGCTCGACGCGCGTCGGGTCTATGTCGTAAGACACCAGACTGCTAACGCGCGCCGGCCTGGCAGCGTCCAAAGTTGCCCCAGCAGCACGCGATGCGTCGCCGGAGGGGAGTGCCGTCCCGCCGGCTGCATACACAGTGTGCGCAGTGAACGCTGAAGTGTTCATCGACTCTTCCGTTCGGTTCAGAATGGAAGAGACGCTGAAAAGGTCTTCTTCGATCTGCTGCGCCGAGGGGACGAAACGATGATTGCGGACTTCGCCGCTGTTATTAAAATCCGTTGACTGTGGCTCAAAGACGATGGCGGCGCCGTCCCGGCCCGAACGTCTTAATGCGTCGTAAACTCTGCCCATAGAGTCTCCTTGTGTTTCGACAAGTTAATTTGTCGAGCTCTCAGTTCCTTCACCTGCGGCCCAAAGCTCCGCGCGGCCAGCCGCCGAGAAAATTCGGGCGGGCATTTCATTTTCTTCACCGCTTTGCAGACCGCGATCGATTCGAGGCAACATGTCGAAGCTTTCGGCAACCTCTTCGATGACCGAACGGCCAATCGTCACCTCGGCGGCGGCGTAACCCGCCAATAGCGCGTTGTCGCAAAGGTTATTTATGTTGCGAGGAATTCCTTCCGTGCAGCGATAGATGTAATCGATCGCTTCGCTGGAAAAGATGTCCGCGCGTTCCGCGCCCGCGGCAAGCAGCCTGGAGGTGATGTATCGATCCGTTTCTTCGACATTCGGCAGTGCCTTGATCACGCAACGTAAGGCAATGCGCTGTTTCAGCTGGCGAAGGTCGGGATAGTTCAGAACGTTCCGCAGCTCGGGTTGGCCTGTCAACACAATCTGCAATTGTTTTGCAGTATCCGATTCAAAATTTGAAAGTAAGCGGATCTCTTCCAGCACTGCCGGGGACAATCCCTGCGCCTCGTCAATGATCAACACGGTGCGCAGTCCCCGCGAGTGACGCGAATCAAGGGCCTGGCCCAGCGACGCCAGCAGCTCCGGCTTCGTTTCCCATTTCTGCACATCAAGCAGACTTGCGAGATGCTGGTAAAACTCCGGCACCGATAGTCTGGGATTAAAGATGTAAGCAACCAGCACGGTGCGATCGAGCCGCTGCATCATCCAGCGCAGGATCGTTGTCTTACCGGTACCAACTTCTCCGGTCACCACGATCAAACCCTTGCCGCTTTCTATCCCGTAGTGAAGATTGGCCATCACTTCGGTATGCGACGGGGTGAAGTAAATGAAGCGCGGATCAGGAGTCAGCGCGAAGGGCAACTCTTTCAGTCCATAAAATTCTGCGTACACTTTGAACCTCCCACCGGCTTCGCCGCCGGATGATTAAACTGAGAACCGCTCGAATATCTGCGTAAGCTTCAACACCAGCGCCAGCGCCGGAATCGCTAACACCATAGCGGCGATCCCGGCGGCCAGAATCAGACGCCGGCGACGCGGAACTGCCAACGCTTCAGAAGTAGTCAGCAACTCCGGCACAGCGATCAGCACCGGCAAACCGGTGTAATGCGATGCATCTTCGCTTGTTTGAACAGTCAACAGTCGCGGAATTTCGAAGACGCCTGCGAGAAGCAAACCCACGGCTAATCCAATCGCCAGTCCCGCTCCCATCAGCATCAGACGTTTAGGAGCAACCGGACGAGCCGGTAAATTCGCAGGGTCAACTACTTGAATACCCTCGCCTTGTTGTTGGCTGGCGGCATCGGCGCCTAAACCGATCTTCTGCTGCTGCAACAAGAGCGCGTCGTACTGCGCCTTTTTGGTTTGATAATCGCGATCGAGGGCGCCAAGTGTGACTTCAGCCCCTGGCACGTGATTAATGCGGTCCATTACCTGACTGATCTGCTGATCGATTTGGCCGAGTAATCCTTCTTCGCGTTTTATCTCCCCATCGACTAAACCGAGCTCCGCTTCGAGATTGGCAACGGTCAGGTCGGGGCGATCGCGCAGCTTGTCCTGTTTCTCCTTAATGCGTTGCTTCCATTCGGTAATCATCTGGTTCATCGCTTCGTTAACCGAATCGACTTCCGCTTGTTTTGCCAGAACGTCGGGATGCTTGGGACGCAACTCGGTCAACATGCGCGTCAATTGCGATTCCAAATCAGCTTTTCGCGAGACGAGTTGCGACCAGGCGAGTGTCGTTTTTGGATCAGTGGTGTTCTCTGCGATGTCATCTTTCGCCTGATCAGAAGATTTCTTCACCACTGCGAGTTGGCTATTGAGCGCAGAGCGCCTGTCCTGAAGACGTCCGACTTCGGAGATATAAGCTTTCTGTTGTTCAC
>DATENN010000438.1:0-4499 GCA_035275045.1 Pyrinomonadaceae bacterium | reverse complement strand
CACTCAAGCATGGTGGCCGCAATCAAATTGGCCGCCGAACTCTCGACCCAGGCTGGAGAAAGCAGTCGCGCAGTTGAAGTCTAAAAAGTAATGGTAAAGACAGATCCAAAACTACAAACAAAAGGTGATAACCCCCGCCGCATTCTAGTGGCTGATGACGATCCCGCAATCCTGCGTTTGGTGTCAGCCATTTTAGAAAAAGAGAATTTCGGCGTGGTGAATGCGCGAGACGGCCGCGAGGCGTACAAGATTCTGCAAACTGATCAGAATTTTACGGCGGCAATCCTGGATGTGGTGATGCCGCATATTTCGGGACCCGAGTTAGTGCGCTACATGAAGACGGAAAAACGTCTAATGCGAATTCCGGTAATGATGATGACCGCTGAGCAAGATCCGAAATTGTCATCAGACAGTTTTGCTGCGGGCGCTGTTGTCTTCTTGCCCAAGCCTTTTACGACGGCCCAGCTTCACATTATGTTGCAAATGTTGATAAGCAAAGCCGAAGCCTAGTCCTCTAAAACCTGATTCGCAAAGTGTTCCATCAGCCCCTCCAAAGAACTGCAATTGTCTCCGCAGCCCGCAGTTACACCTTCACTCTTCTCTGCGTTCTAACTGTTGCCGGCGCTGTAGCAGCACAACCGAGTGCGAAACAGGCTCGCAATGCGATTACACACATGCCCGGTTTTGCGCTGACGAACGGTGCGGTGCGAATAAAGAGCGTGGCGGTCAACGGCCCGGCGGCTGAAGTCATCGCGGACGTGCGAACCGTATTTCGCTTTACCCAGAACGAAAGCGGCAAGTGGCGCATTGCCGAAATTCGGACTGGACAAGACATGTGGGAATCGTTGGATCTTATCGCGAATGCGGCGGGCGCAAATTTGGCGAGTCACGAATGCAACGGTCCGGATCCTCCGTTCAAGGGCGCCGCCGCGATCGATCCCAGTGTTAGGCGAGCGCGTTGTTTGGTCGGCGCGTTGACTGGCATTGAAGTGCCATCTGACGCGGTTCGGATTCAGGAAGTTGAGCCGTTTGTCGTGCCGCTCGCATCGCAAGCCTCCGCGACCGTGGTCGCGTGGATTCGGGTCAACGCCCGATTGGTTAGCGGTAGCAAAGGTTGGCAAGTTTCCGAGTTGCGCACGGGCAATCGCGATTGGATCAAGATGCAGTCGTTGATTGATTCACTTAATGCCACCAAGAAATCGCAAGCGTTGGCTGATATGCGGGCGATGGCCCAGGCGCTCGAACAGTACCGACGCGACCGCGGATTCTATGTAGTGTCGGACAGCCACGCGGTGCTCATCGATCACCTGAGTCCGCGCTATCTTGCAAAAGTTATTCGCGTCGATCCCTGGAACCACCCGTACGAATACGAGGGCCAGCGCGAACGATTTTTGTTGCGGTCGACCGGTCCGGATGGAAAGGACCACACCGCAGACGACATTGAAACCAGTCGTTGAAATACGTTGGTTCAGAATTCAAGCTTTAGCTTGCATTTGGCGGACAATCAGCAGCCTAAAGGCTGAGCTCTGCACTGCCATACTCAACTGCACCAGTATCAAAAAGACGAAGTTCTTGACGGTCGCTTGTCGCGGATGATAGTTTCAGCTTGTGGCTTGGAACGCGATAAAGCCAATAAGTTAAGTCAAAACAGCTCAAATCCTGCGCCCAGTTTGATTCATTAACCCCGCCAGCGGCGCATTTCAATCAAGGTTAATCAAGCTTTGTTAGCTGGCAAAAAACTTCTACTTGCCGACGATTCCATCACCATTCAAAAGGTTGTGGACCTCACCTTTACGGATGAAGGCGTTACCGTACTGACCGCAAACGATGGTCGCGAAGCAATTGAAAAATTAACTGACTTTGCCCCGGACGTGGTGCTCGCGGACGTATTTATGCCGCAGCTAAACGGTTACCAGGTGTGCGAGCACATAAAACAAAATGACCAGCTCAAGCACATTCCTGTTATGCTTTTGGTCGGCTCGTTCGAGCCTTTTGACGAAGCGGAGGCGCGCCGCGTAGGCGCGAACGATACTTTGACGAAACCCTTTCAATCGATTCGCACGCTGCTCGACAAGGTCGGCGCACTGGTAGGCGGGCGTACGCCGGACGAGCAGATCCCGACAAAGGAATTGCCGCATAGCTACGAGCCCGGGCCAGAACCCGAGCAGCTGACAGACGAGGAATTGAAAGTAACCACGGCAGACACATTGCCGCTGCCTGAAGACCAACGCGAAGTTGTGGATTACTACGCCGCTAGACAAGAACAACAATCCAACATGAACAGCATAAGCGAAGCAACGATTCATGATCTGCCCGCCATGCCGGCTCAGACCGCACCGGCGGACGAACTACTCGATCTCGGTAACGTAAATAGTGGTCCGGCAGTCCATGATGATTTCGTTTTAGATCTCGATCTTGATGAACCCGCCGAGCCTTCACCGGAGATTCCCGCTTACACGGCGCCCGCTTATTTGCACCGGACTCGGCGACAAAACGAAGTCAGTTCGGTTGCAACCAGTCCTACGGTTGATCCAATGGCGAGGACTCAGGAGTTTCCGCGTTTTGTTGAGACGCCGAAAGTGGAAGCGGTAGCTGTCGAGCGTCATGAAGCGCCGGCAGCAACGCAGCCTGCGATATCGACCGAAAACATAAAAGCCGAATTATCGCCTGAAATGATCGACGCGATTGCCAAGCGCGCCGTCGAGCAACTATCCGAAAAGGTCGTGCAGGAGATTGCCTGGGAAGTTGTGCCGCAACTGGCTGAATTGATGATTAAGAGACAATTGGACGAAAAGAATTCTTAATACCTTAGATTAACTTAATCGCAAGAGGGCCTCCGTATCTGGAGGCCTTTTTTTGTAAGTTGTCATCGTTAGTGGTCAGTGGCGGGCGTGCTTTACAATGCCTCTTTTTACAACTGGCCGCTGACGACTGACAACGAAGCACAAATTAATATCGATACATGGAAATTCCAAAGACTTACGATCCCAGCCAGGCTGAGCAGCATCACTACGAACGTTGGGAGCGCGAGGGTTACTTCGCGCCTGAGATCAACCGCGATCCCGAAGCCCCTGTCTTTTCTATCGTCATCCCGCCGCCAAACGTCACCGGGTCATTACACATGGGCCACGCGCTGCAGCACACGATGATGGATGTGTTAACGCGTTACAAACGCATGTGTGGCTATCGCACCTTGTGGTTGCCCGGCATGGACCATGCCGGCATATCAACGCAAATGGTGGTGACGCGAGAACTGAAAAAAGAAGGTATTTCACGTCATGATTTGGGTCGCGAAAAATTTGTCGAACGCGTGTGGCAATGGAAAAAGGAATCGGGCGGACAGATCACTAAACAGATGCGTCGTGAAGGCGCATCGGTTGATTGGTCGCGTGAAAAGTTCACTATGGACGCCGACCTGAGCCGCGCCGTTCGCGAAGTGTTCGTGCGTCTTTACGACGAAGGCATGATCTATCGCGGCAACCGCATCGTTAATTGGTGCCCTAACGACCAGACGGTGTTATCTGATCTGGAAGTGGAACGAACGCCGCAGAACGGCAAGTTGTATTACCTCAGGTATCCGCTGCACAACGGGAATGGACATGTAACAGTTGCGACTACGCGTCCGGAAACTATGCTGGGCGACACCGCCGTAGCGGTTCACCCGACCGATGAGCGTTACAGCAGGTTGGTTGGCGAGGTTCTGTTGTTGCCTTTAACCAATCGTCAGATTCCGATTGTTGCCGACGATTTTGTGGAAGCCGAATTCGGCACCGGCGCGGTCAAGGTCACGCCTGCGCACGACCCGAATGACTATGAGCTTGGCTTGCGTCATTCGTTGTCGCAGATCGTAGTAATCGACCAGCACGCGAAGATGACCCCGGAGGCAGGAGAAGAATTTGCCGGCCTGGATCGATATAAAGCACGCGCAAAGGTGATCGAAAAGTTTGAAGAGCTTGGATTACTGGAGAAAGTTGTCGAGTACGAATTCGCAATTTCCAAGTGTGAACGCTGTAAGACCGTCATCGAGCCATTGATTTCCGTGCAGTGGTTCATGCGCATGGACCAACTGCGAGACCGTGCGCTCGAGATATTGCAACACGAAAAATTGCCACAGTTTGTTCCCGAAGTGCCTTATGAAAAGGTCTATTCAACCTGGCTTGAAAACTTGCGTGACTGGACCATCTCACGCCAGTTGTGGTGGGGCCATCAAATCCCGGCCTGGTACACCGCTGATGGGACCGTGGTCGTGGCGCGGTCGGAAGAAGAAGCGCGCGCCAAAGCCGGCACCGACGAACTGACGCAGGAATCAGACGTGCTGGACACCTGGTTCTCCTCACAACTTTGGCCATTTTCCACGCTTGGTTGGCCCAATGATACAAAAGATCTGGCAACGTTTTATCCAACTTCGGTCTTAATGACAGCGCGCGACATAATCTTCCTATGGGTTTCGCGCATGGTGATGATGGGTTTGAAGTTTATGGACGCGGCCCCTTTCGCAG
>DATENN010000437.1:0-4219 GCA_035275045.1 Pyrinomonadaceae bacterium | reverse complement strand
AGTTTCGATTGAAGGGTCGCAGGTTTCAACCATGAGGTTGATGGAAATGGGAATGGTCCCCGGCGCGCCGGCCCGCGTGATCAAGTCGGCGCCGCTTGGCGATCCAATTCAAATTGCTTTGGGAGACTATCACCTGGCGTTGCGGCGCAACGAAGCACGGACAATAACCGTGACCACTTGTGATTAACGTCCATCCCTATTCCCTGTTTCTTTACTTCAATCCGAGATGAGCCCCGCTTCCACATTTCCCGTTCGCTCAGCACTGGAAAAATTGCCGCGGCCGTTGACGGTCGCTGTAGCCGGAAATCCCAATACAGGTAAGACAAGTCTGTTTAATGCGCTTACCGGGCTGCGGCAGAAAGTGGCGAACTATCCGGGTGTTACCGTTGAGAGCAAGCTGGGCCAATGGTGGCTGACGCCTGATTGCGTGGCGCGCGTAATTGATTTGCCGGGGCTTTACAGTCTTGAGGCGACTTCCATTGATGAACAGATTGCTCGGGATGTTTTGATCGGAAGCGCTGCGAACACCACGCCGGATGTACTTATCGTCACGGTCGATGCGACCAACCTCACTCGCAATCTTTACCTTGCCACACAGCTGATCGAGACAGGATTGCCGCTGGTCGTGGCGCTGACGATGTTTGATTTGGCTGAGCGCAATCACGTGCAGATCGACATTCAAAAATTAAGCGAGGCGGTTGGCGTTGAAATTGTGCCGGTGGTAGCGAAACGTCGCGACGGTATCGATGAGCTGGGCCGGGCAGTAATGCGCGCAGCCGATGCGGGCGCGCGACAGAATTCCCTTCTGTGTTGGTCGACACAGAACCGTATTCATTCGTTCCCGGCTTTGAAACCGGATGACGACTCGTGGCGCGAAGCATTAACTGCGCGTTACCGCTGGATCGAAAGCGTGGTCGCTGAAACCACCAGGAACAACAGTTCCAAACAGCGGAGTACCAGCGAACGCATTGACGCGCTTGCGACGCACAAAGTTTTTGGCCCCTTAATTTTGTTGCTGGTGATGATGCTAATTTTCCAGACAATCTTCTCGTGGGCCAACCTGCCCATGAATTTGATCGATCATGTGTTTACTGCGTTAGGCGGGACATTACGCGCATATCTTCCTCCGGGCATACTTACGGAGCTGCTGGTCGACGGAGTAATCGCTGGTGTTGGCGGAGTGATCGTATTCCTGCCACAAATCCTCTTGCTGTTTTTATTCGTCACCTTACTTGAAGACAGCGGCTATATGGCGCGCGCCGCATTTCTGATGGACCGGTTAATGCGGGCGTTCGGATTGCACGGCAAAGCTTTTGTCCCGCTGTTAAGCAGCTTTGCGTGTGCAGTGCCGGGAATCATGTCGACGCGTACTATTGAAAATCCCAAAGACCGCCTGGCTACTATCATCATTGCGCCTTTCATGAGCTGTTCGGCGCGCTTGCCGGTATACACACTGATGATCGCCGCGTTCTTTTCGCGCCAAAAAGTTCTTAGTTTCATCTCGCTAGGCGCCCTAATCATTTTGGGAATGTACCTGCTTGGTATTTGCGTCGCGATCATCGTCGCTTGGATCTTCAAACACACAATTCTGAACGGTCCAGCGCCACCATTCATGATGGAGTTGCCGCCATATCGCGTGCCAAGTTTCGCCAACGTCGCCCACACGCTGCTGGCACGAGCCGCCATCTTTCTTAAGCAAGCCGGCACAGTCATTATGGCTATCTCGATTCTCATGTGGGCCCTCGTCACGTTTCCGAGAGCGGGCGCCAACGGTGCGCTGGGCGATCAGCCGACTGAGGTAGAGAACAGTTTTGCAGGTAAAGGCGGACGACTTCTCGAACCTCTGATTGCTCCGCTCGGTTTTGATTGGAAGATTGGCATCGCGTTGATTTCATCCTTCGCGGCACGCGAGACAGTCATCTCCACTCTCAGCATCGTTTACAAAGTTGGAGAAAACCGGGCAGCGGAATCGACGTCGCTGGTAACTGCAATGCACGACGCAAAGCGCGCCGACGGTTCTCCGGTTTGGACACCCCTGGTCGCACTTTCTTTGATGGTGTTCTTTGTCCTGGCTTGCCAGTGCATGTCGACAGTTGCAATCGTGCGACGAGAGACGAACTCCTGGCGCTGGCCGGTATTTATGGTGAGTTACATGCTGGTGCTGGCTTACGCAGGTTCTTTCATAACCTACCAACTCGGTCACCTGATGGGTCGTGGTTGATGAAAATAACTTACTGGCAAACGATCATTGCCGCGCTCCTCGTTACTACTGCCTGCATCTACATTGTTCGGCGCGGCTGGATGCGCCTGCGCTCGCTCGTAAGTAAAAACGCGGAAATCACATCTGCGTGTGCCGGTGGCTGCGGAGGCTGTGCTCATTCGCGCGGTTGCCGGAGTTAGCGTCCGCTTACAACAGCTCAACTGACTTACCTGCGCGAAAGCGCCGAACACAATAACAACATGCGCTGTCGCGCTGTTTTTCCCCAGTGCTGAGAAAACTCGCGCATTGTCACGGCGCCAGAAATGCGTTTTTTCAACCAAAAAGAGCAAACACGGTATCGGTATGCCTATTGCTCCGAGGACAAGTCGTCGATCAATTCTTTTGAAAAGAACGGAAAAACCGATGCGAAATTCAATTTACTGCACACTGAGCACACTCATCCTGGTAGTCGTTGCCACTGCGGTTTGGGGACAAACTGTCGCGACGAAATCGGCTCAACAAGATGAGCGCGTTGTGGTCGGCACCAACCTCGTAACCGTCAACGTGATCGTAACGGATGACAATGGCCGATACGTGAAAGGTTTAACGCGTGATCAGTTCGCGCTTTATGACGAGAAGATAAAGCAGAACATCGCGCACTTTTCAGCGGATGCGTCTCCCGTTTCACTCGGCATCGTGCTCGAGGTTCATGAAAATGCGCGTGAGAAAGTTAAAGCCGCCCTGGCCGCATTAAGGGAATTTACAAACACGCTGCAAAGCCGAGACGATTTTTTCTTCGTAGCATTCAGCGAACACGGCAGCCTTAAGAGTGAATTTATTCCTTCGGCGAATCAGGTACTCGAACATCTCAAAGTTGTCAGGCCCGGTGGTCCATCCGCCCTGTACGATGCGCTTTATCTTGCTGCTGATCGGTTACAAAGGGCGCACAATTTAAAGAAAGCTATACTGGTAATTTCAGATGGGCAGGACGAACAGAGCCGACACAGCTACGCAGAGTTACGTAGTCGACTGAGAACGTTCGACGCGCAGCTTTATGCGATTGGCATCGCCGATCCGGCGCGAGATCCATTCGCCGGCTACGGTCGCTGGGTATTTGAAGATGTCACGCGCGAAACCGGCAGAAGGACATTCCTGATGAACGCCGAAGCAGCAATGGGTCGCGGTGTTTTGGCGGAGATGTCTCGAGTTAGCGGGGGAACGACTTACTACCCAGATACCGAAAGCGAGCCCGAGTTGACTGGTATTTGCACGCAGATAGCGCTGGAGTTGCGAGCGCAATATACCCTGGGGTTTTACCCGAGCGAGCTAAGTAACAAATGGCGTCACCTCAAAATCAGAGTTGAATCTCCCAAACGTTCGCCAAACTATTCGCTGTCGTATCGGAAGGGCTACCGGCTTGCTTCGGGCAAGTAATCTTTAAAAAAATAGTTTCCCACTCTGATGAGCCTGCGAAAGTCGCAGTAGCGGTGCGGGCCCTTTCCTGACTGCGATTTACTCCAGCTTGCATTTATTCCAGGTTGCAATTTTTCTACTTGCCAAAACCGACGTGCCGCACCGCGGAATCTAATCCGCGCAGCACATTCAATGTCCGCAGAACTCCACGGCCGCTAGCATGACGATTAGCCGCAACCGCATGTGCAAGGTTAAGCGCATTTGCAACCATTGCGCGCGGGTCTTTCCAGTCGCCCCAATCATCAATCGGCCCTTGCCCGCCGCTCACGATGAGTGTTTCCCAATCGCCGGCTGGCAGCTTTATCCCCGGAAGACCTTCGGTACCCCAGTCGCCGTCCCCGGTTGCGCCACCCGGTTGTGGTCCAGTGTCTTCAATGGGTCTGCCGCCTCCCGGAACGATTTCAGGGAGACCTTCATCGGGTTCGCGACCGGAGACAATGAACGCTTTCACCGCAGCGATGAAGGCCTCAGCCATTGCTTGTTCTTCTTCAGGCGTTGCTCCGAAGGGGACTTCAAACTCCAAGGCCAGGGCATTGGTAGGTTTGG
>DATENN010000436.1:0-5022 GCA_035275045.1 Pyrinomonadaceae bacterium | reverse complement strand
CACCATAGGAACTACCAAGCAGAAACAATTTTTCGAGACCCAGATTTCTTATTAAGCCGGCGACCATCTTTGCCTGCGACGTTATCGTGTAATCGAGAGTCTGTGGTTTTTCTGAATAACCGTAACCCAGCAAATCGGGCGCAATAACGCGAAATCCGCGGTCCGCAAATTTCAGTAATACTTTGCTCCAAACCAGATTTGATGACGCGAATCCATGAATTAGGAGCAACGGCTGCGCATCAGACGCCCCCGCCTCCTGATAATGGATACGCGCGCCATGGACTTCAGCGAACCGCGAATAGTCGGCATGAAAGACGGCGTCGCGATTGGTGGACCACTCAATGTCGCGCGGGCGCAGCCAAAGTTTCGCGGCCAGTGATGCACCAGCCAACGCCGATAACGCGCCGATCCAATAACGCTTCTTCATTAGTCGTCTTCGGGCATTACTACTCGTGGTTGCAACGAGCTTCGCGAAATATCAAAATTCGCGATCGCGACTAACTTTCCAGTTCCGTCGCACACACGTACTTGTTCAACGTCGTCCCAGTTGGCATTGTTTACCTTCAACGGAAGACCATTGCGAATTTTTTTGATGTCGTCAGCATTCAACTCGATCGCGGCGAGATGCGAAAGTACGTCAAAAGCTGTGATCAGCTTCTCTTCCAGTTCGTCATCGGCCACTATTTGTTTTAATTGGTCCAGCGTCAGGGCTTGTTCACTACCAAATTGTCCAACACGCGTTCGCCGCAGCTCGGAAAGATGTGCGCGGACGCCGAGTTGCTTGCCAAAATCTTCTGCGAGCGTGCGGACATAAGTGCCTGCGGAACAAACTACGCGCACTTTCAAATCGAATGTGCCATCCAGGTTATTCTTCATCAACTCGCTGCTTTCATTGAATCGTGCGAATTCGCGTACGCAAACTTGCACAGGCGCTCGCTCAACCTCTTTGCCTTGGCGCGCGAGTTCGTAAAGCTTCCGACCCTGTTGCTTCTTCGCAGAATACATCGGGGGCACTTGCTCGATTGCGCCTCTTAACGAGGCCATTGCCGCCTCGATTTGTTGCTCGCCAAGTGTCTCGATGGCGACGGCGCTCGACGAATTCGGCAAACGCTCGCCCGTAACGTCACCTGTGTTGGTAGCAAATCCCAGACGAATAACAGCCTCGTATTCCTTTTCCAGACGAGTTAGAAATTGCGCCAGTCGCGTAGCTCGGCCGACCAGCACTACCAACACGCCGGTCGCAAAAGGATCAAGCGTTCCCGTATGACCGACACGTCGCTCGCGAAGTATTTTTCTAACCCGCGCCACCACGTCGTGCGAAGTTAGACCAGCAGGTTTGTCGATTACCAGCGCACCAAACATAAGGTCATTTTAGATTAGATTCAAAAAAACCGCGGACGCAAATCCTTTCCAACCGATGAGCACCGGTGCCCCCCGAAAGTCGTGCGCCTCCATGGCCCCCACCGAGCGACGGAACGTTTAAAGTTTAATCAGCCCAGGTTGGAAAGGGTGCTTTACCCCCGCCTCTTTTTTTGTGATTAAATGCCAACATGGCGGGGCGAATCCGCAAAAGGTCAAAAGATGAAGCTGCGAAACCTCGCACGCCTGAAGAAATTCGCGCGCAAACGTTCCAGCGCGCGGCGAAACTTCTCGCGGCAAAACCTCGGTCGGTTGCCGAGCTGCGTGAGCGACTGTTGGAACGGCGGGGCGTCAGCGGCACACTCGTCGACGAAGTGATTGGGCGTTTGAAAGAGTATGGCTATCTCGACGATCAGCGATTCGCAGTAACTTACGGCTCGCTGAGAGTGAAGCAAAGGCCAACCGGCCGTCGCCGCCTGCAACAGGATCTAAAACTCAAAAAGGTTCCCAACGAAGTTGCCGATCAGGCGCTGGACGCGATCTACGCCGAAACATCGGAAGAAGATTTAATCGATCAAGCAATCGAAAAACGCCTTCGGCTCCGCGGCCGTCCGAAAGACCGTAAAGACACTAAAAGCCTTTTCGATCATCTACTGCGACTGGGGTTTCCGTTTGAGTTGGTCAGTGACAAAGTTCGCCGCATTGCTCGATCCGATCTCGATGAGTAGGATCGCCTTTTCGTCGGTCTTTCAAGCGCGTGCTAAACTCAAACTTCGTCAGTTATTAGTGCGGCGACGGTTGTGAGCGATTCTTGCTGCCTTCAAACTCTAAAATCTGACGACTGATTTTAACTTCTGACTTCTGGCCTATGACTGGAAACGAAATTCGCGAAAAGTTTTTGCAGTACTTCGAACGACACGGCCATACGCGTGTGCGTTCGTCGCCGTTGCTGCCCGTTAATGATCCGACGTTGCTGTTCACCAACGCCGGCATGAACCAGTTCAAGGACGTATTTCTCGGAGTTGAGAAACGAGAGTACGTGCGTGCGTGCTCCTCGCAAAAGTGCCTGCGCGCCGGCGGCAAACACAACGATTTGGATGAAGTAGGCAAAACTGCTCGGCATCAGACATTTTTCGAGATGCTCGGCAATTTTTCGTTTGGCGATTATTTCAAGGAAGACGCAATCAAGTTTGCGTGGGACCTGTTGGTGAACGAGTTCAAGCTGGATCCGGCGCGCATGTGGTTCAGCGTATACGAAGGCGATGATCAGGTCGGGCCCGATGAAGATGCCGAAACATTCTGGGAACAAGTGGGCGCGCCGCGCGAACGAATTCTGCGTTTCGGCAAGAAAGATAACTTCTGGCAGATGGGTGAAACTGGCCCATGTGGTCCATGCAGCGAAATCCATTACTACATGGGCGACGATCCCGGTGATGCAGAAAATTGTGCCGCTAACGTCAACGGACCAGGCGACATTATTACAGAGATTTGGAACCTTGTTTTCATGCAGTTCGATCGCAGCGAAGTTGAACCGGGACAATTCAAGTTAACGCCCTTGCCCGCGCCTTCGGTGGATACGGGTATGGGTCTCGAAAGGTTGTCCGTCGTCTTGCAAGGTGTGAAGTCGAACTACGAAACAGATTTCTTTCTGCCGATAATTGATTTCATCGCCGCGCTTTCAGGCCGAAAATACGAAGCAGACACACAACCGGGCTTTGCAATGCGCGTCATCGCGGATCATGCACGAGCAACTGCGTTCTCGATTGCAGATGGAATTCTCCCGGGTAATGAGGGTCGCAATTACGTGGTGCGCAAGATTATGCGCCGCGCGATTTACCAGGGACGGCATGCTTTAGGCTTTAAAGATTCATTCTTCTACAAGGTGACGAACTTCGTTGTTGACCAAATAGGAGCGGCTTATCCGGAACTGGAAACACATCGCCAGTTCATCGAAAAGATGGTGCGGTTGGAAGAAGAACGTTTTGGATCGACGCTTACGATTGGTCTCGCGAAACTTGACGAGGTTTTTGCTGCGAGCAAGGGCCAAGTGCCCTCATATCCGGTACTCGCACAACTCTACGACACGTTTGGTACGCCAAGAGATTTGATTCGGGTGGGTTTGGAAGAACGCGGCTTTGTCGTGGAGGAACAGGAATTCAACGAATCGTTCGACGCGGCGCTGAATGATCTTCAGGCAACGAGCACGAAAGAAAAGAGTGATGCGGGCAAAGCCACTTCCGCTTACGCAGCGTCGAGTGAACAACTGCAACGCTCGGAGTTCCGAGGATACGACTGCACTACAATCAGCGACGCCAAAGTTGTATCGCTGAACGGTGCCGTGGCCGAAGTATTATCTGAAGGCAACGAAGGAGAAGTGATACTCGATCGCACGCCGTTTTATGCAGAAAGCGGCGGCCAGGTCGGTGACGTCGGTCGCCTCGTTGGCCCATCCGCTACGGTGGACGGTGCTGATCTCACAACTCAAGCCTCGCATTCCGAAACGAGCACCGCCCGCGAACGAAGCACTGGGTTCGTAGCAATGGTTCTTGACACCTACTCACCTGTCCAGGGCTTGATCGTTCATAAGGTGAAAGTTGAAAAAGGTTCGATCAAAGTCGGTGATATCGTCAGCGCTGAAGTCGATGTGGAGAAACGTGATGCCACTCGCCGCAATCACACCGCGACCCATTTAATGCATGCGGCGCTGCGCGAAGTGCTGGGGACACATGTAAAGCAGGCTGGTTCGGTCGTTGCTCCAAATTACCTGCGTTTCGATTTCACTCACTATCAGCCGTTAACACAGACCGAGATCGAAGAGATCGAGCGGCTCGTTAACTATCACATTCTGCGCAATGAGCCGGTGCAGACTGACGAGATGTCTACCGACGAAGCAATGCGTTCCGGGGCCATGGCGTTGTTCGGCGAGAAATACGGCGACCGCGTGCGAGTTCTATCGATAAAGGGAGCGGAGGCGATCTTCTCGCGCGAGCTCTGTGGCGGCACGCACGTGCGCGCGACCGGCGATATTGGGATGTTCAAGATAACGAGTGACGAATCGATCGCTTCCGGCGTGCGACGCATACGCGCGATCACCGGCTTCGATGCTTATGAACGTTTTCGCGAAGACGAGTTGCTTTTGAATCAAGTCGCCGGCGGCTTGAAAACATCGCGCGCCGAGGTTGCCAGTATCGTAAGCAAACTTCAGGACGAGCTTAAGAAGGCACGACGGGAAGCCGATGAATTGCGTTTGAAACTTGCCAGCGGTGCTGCTTCACCTTCTGCAAACGGCGATGAAGCCCGTGATGTGAATGGCGTGCGCGTCATGACTCGTGAAGCAAGCGGTTTGGATGCCGCCGGAATGCGTCAACTTTCTGATGCGCTGTTGGCACGCTTGAAATCCGGCGTCGTAGTCGTCGGGCGCAGCAGCGAAGGAAAAGTTTCGCTGATTGTGCGCACCTCGCATGATCTGTTGAATAAAGTGCCCGCCGGGAAAGTTATTAAAGAGCTCGCGCCAATTGTCGGTGGCAAAGGTGGCGGCAAGCCCGATATGGCAGAAGGCGGCGGCGCACAACCGGAAAAGCTCGGCGAAGCGCTGGAAGCCAGTTATGCAGTCGTCGAAAAACTGTTGACGGGTAATCAGCAATGAAGTTTCGAAGTGGCACG
>DATENN010000435.1:0-10624 GCA_035275045.1 Pyrinomonadaceae bacterium | reverse complement strand
GTTTTGAAAAGGCGAAAGAGCGTTGCTCTTTCGCCTTTTTGTTGCATGAGTGGTCGACTTCATTTTCCATTTATCATCTGAAATTTACGATCTGTCATTGAAATCTGCTCTTCCCACCGGCATACAGTGCAGAACCGAGCGAGGCACGCAGGGTCCTAAACTCAACTTAATAACCAAAACGATTCTCGAAGCGGTGCTAATCCGCCCGCGATTTCGATTGCTGCTTTGCTGCACATTTGAAATCTGTGTAATCTGCGGTTAGGACAACATGTTGCGCGAATGGCATATTGCAAACGGCATGAGATTGCCGATCGGCGAGCGGACTCTCGTTATGGGCATCCTCAACGTCACCCCCGATAGCTTTAGTGACGGCAATCAGTTTCTTTCTCGCGAAAAGGCAGTCGCACACGCGGAACAAATGATTACAGAGGGCGCCGACATCATCGATGTTGGCGGTGAATCGACGCGGCCCGGTGGCGCGGCGGTCGTTTCTGCCGAAGAAGAGATCAGTCGCGTAATTCCTGTTATCGGACAAATCGCGCAGCGGTTCGATGTCCCCGTTTCTATCGACACAACCAAAGCTGAAGTCGCACGCGCCGCCTTGCAAGCCGGGGCGTCAATGGTCAACGACATTTCTGCCTTGCGTTTTGATTTCCACGTCGCCGATGAAGCCGCGAAGGCTGGCGCTGGTTTGGTTTTGATGCATTCGCGCGGCACGCCCGTGACCATGCATAAGTTGCCGCCCGTCGCCGACATCCTGAGCGAGGTAAAGAAGAGCTTACGCAGCAGCATATCGATGGCGGAAAAACGAGGGGTGAAACGCGAATCGATTGTGATCGATCCTGGTATCGGCTTTGGCAAAAGTCAGCAACAGAATATTGAATTAATAGCCAAACTCGATCATTTAATTGCGGCCTTTCCTGACTTCCCTCTTTTGATTGGCACTTCACGCAAGTCGTTCATCGGCCGCATCCTCGCTGACAAAAACGGCGAACCCGCTCCGGCCGACAAACGTTTGTCGGGATCGCTGGCAACGATGACTGCCGCAATCTTAAAGGGTGCGCACATCGTGAGAGTTCACGATGTTAAGGCGACGGTTGAGACTGTAAAGGTAACGGATACGATCAGAGGTCCCATGTCGGATAGGCTCTAGTACTCATGAACCGGGCCAAACATTATCGCGGTGGCTTCCAAGTTGCAGGTTATTGCTCCCTCTCCCCCTGGGAGAGGGCGGGGTGAGGTTTGACACGAACAAATTCAAATTATCGCTTCTCAACAATGCGAGGGAAGACATTGATGTCTTCCCTCGCATTGTAACTTGCTTAGTTGTGCACCAGCGCGCCAGACCCTTCCCCTTTGTCCCCTTCCCAAAGGGAAGGGGAAGTTCACGAACACCACGCTAAAACGCGCCGGAATAAATCGTTGCGGGGTATGAATGAATGCCGTTCAGTAACTGCCAAAAATCCTGCGGCATTGGCTAAGGAGTGCTTGCTCGAAACTAATAACTGCGAGAGAATCGCGCAACGAATTCAGAAAGCTCAGATAGACCGGATGACAAAATTTCTTCGCGCACTGGCTTTCACAATTGCCCTCTTCTTCGTCACCGGCTTTGCGGAATGCTACAAGCCGATCACGAAAAATCAGTTACCGGCGCGCATTAAGACCGTTGCGGTGCCTGCCTTTCAAAACCAGGCATTGCGCTACAAGATTGGCTCGCGTTTCACTGATGCGGTAGTCAACGAGTTGATTCATCGCGGACGCGGTTTGCGCGTGCAAGGTGAACGCGAAGGCGCAGACGCTGTGATCGAGGGCGTGATCAAAAGCTTTTCGTACTCGGGCGTGCTGCTGGATGACAAAGGGCGCGCGCGTATTTTTGAAGTGACGGTTGAAGCGGCGGTCACAGTACGCGATCAAACTGAAAACCGCGTTCTCTACGACAATCAAAATTTTGTGTTTCGAGGCGAATATGAATTCGCGAACGATCCGCGTAACTTCTTTAATGAAGAAGACCCCGCCGTGGATCGCATGGCGCGGAATTTCGCGGAAAGTATTGTTTCCACGCTCACCAACGCTATCCAAATCAAAAAATGAGTTCAATGACGCGCGCGCAATTGGATGCTTCGCTCAAGGCGGGACGGGTCGCGCCGCTTTACCTGCTGGTCGGATGCGAAACGTATCTGCGTGAAGAAGCGGCGCGTAACGTTACTGAAGCTGCGCTCGCAGGCACGCTGTTGCGCGAATTCAACGAATCTTCCTTCAGTTTGTTGTCGGACAGTGCGACAGCAGCCATCGCCGTTGCGGAACAGTTGCCGATGATGTCCGAGCGCAAGGTGATTCGTATTCGCGACTTTGCCAAACTGCGCGAAATCGATGAGGACGTGATCATTCATTATTTGAACTCGCCATCGCCGTCGAGCGTGCTGATTTTCATAGCCAACGACCTAGATAAACGCAAAAAGTTGACGAAAACGCTTTTAACTACTTGTGTGGTGGTGGACTTCTCCGCGGTAAAGGATGCCGAAGCAAAATCGTGGGCGCGTGGCCGCTTGAAGCAATTGAAAACCACAGCAGCTGAGCCGGTGTTGAGCGAAATCGTTCGGCTGGTCGGCACGGATTTGCAAACCCTTAATTCAGAGTTGGAAAAGCTTGCGGCTGCCGCTATTCAAACTCAAGCCATTACGATGGAGATGGTTGATCAATTGATCGGTCATTCGCGCGAACTTTCAAATTTTGATTTAGGTGACCAATTGATTGCGGGTGACAGCAAACGCGCGTTGAAAACGCTACACCACTTGATTGAAGACGAAGTGCCGCCGGTGATGTTGATTGGCTTGATCGCCGGAAATTATCATCGCCTGGCGCTGGCGAAAGAGTTGATACAACGGGGCCGTCGCGATGAGGCTGGGCGCCTGGTTTATGGCTCGCCTGAAAAGAAGGACGCATTTTTTAGCGCTCTGCGACGTCACGACGCAGCGCGGATTGCACGCGACATCAAACTGATCGCTGACACGGATTTGGCCATCAAGACTTCGCAAGGGGGCGGTGGCGTTAAGGGCGCAAAGCTGCAACTTGAGATGTTGGTTTGCGCACTGGGAACGTGAGCCTCGAGTCGTGAACATGGCTCTACTCAGCCCAGCTCGCAGTCAGGAAGTGGGCCTGCCGCCGCTGCGATTGCCTAAGTAATCAGCGGGGGCAGGCCCCCTTCCTGACTGCAATCTTTTTAGGCGGTTACTACAACAAGGACTGCCAATTCCCTCACCGGGTCAGTCGATAAATCAAAATCGCAGCACGCTTTGTGAGCATCGGCAACGAATCGAGTTCTACAAATTCGCCGGGTGCATGCGCGCCGCCGCCGGCGGCGCCGATTCCGTCGAGTCCCGGAATCAAATGTGAAACGAACGCAATATCGCCGGCGCCACGTTGGCTTGGATCCAGCGCTTCAACTTTTGGTCCACCCATATCGCGACTGACCTGGTCCAACTGCTTCAACACCGCGTAGTTTCCGTCATTAGGCGTCATCGCCGGATAGCGGTCTTCGAAAGTGATCTTCGCGGACGTGCGCGGCAAGTTACGCGCGACTATCTCGCGCATCTTTGCCCGTGCCTCCTCTTTTTGCTTCTCGCTTAGAAAACGCAGGTCGCCGCTGACCAATACCTTTGCTGGAATAACGTTGGACTTGCCGCTCGCAGTGCCACTGGTTACATCCAATGACGCCGTCGTGCCACCCACGATCACGCTGGGATTGAAAGTCAAATACTTTTCTTTATGTAAGGCGTCGTAGAACTGATTGATGATCCGCGCCGCTTCGAAAATCGCGCCTGCGCCCGCGTCGTCCTGAAAGATTCCAGCTGAATGGCCCGTCTGACCCGCCACTTCCAGAGTCCAGTTGCTCGAACCGCGCCTCCCAACTGTGGCTCGCGTGCCCGCTGCCGCTTCAAAGCTCAGCGCCAAATCAGAATTCTTCGCCGCGTCGACGACATCGCGCCGGCTGATCTCGATTGGCCGGCCTGCCGTTTCTTCGTCTCCGGTCAACACGACGATGATACGCGTATCTTTCAGCGCGCCGATGGAATCAAGCGCTTTCAACGCGTACAGCAAAACCAGGTCACCCGCTTTCATGTCCACCGTGCCGGATCCAAAAGCGCGGTTCCCTTCCCGCCGAAATTTCTCGCCCCCGAGGACGGTATCGATATGGCCCAGCAACAAAATGCGTTTGCCCTTCGCTCCGTTTGTCTGCGCCACGAGGTGACCTGCGCGTTTCATCGCCGGCGGCATTTCGATCCATTTGGCTCTTAGGCCCAGAGCTTCCAGCTGGGCCTTGAAAACCATTCCAACCTGCCTGACTCCACGCAGATTTTCAGTCGGACTCTGCAGATTGACGACGCGTTCAAGCAATGCAATCTGATCCTGTTGATGCGCGTCGATGTAGCTCGCAAGTTTTTGCTCGTCAGTTGATAGAGCTTGCGCAGCTGCCGAAGCGCACATGACAGCAAGGATTACGGCGAGCAGGACAACGGCTCTGAACATTTGAGTTTCCCCCTTTATGATTCGAATCAGGCTTCCTGTTTCTGTGCCGGAATCTTAGCGGAACGGCGCTCAGGTCGGGCATACTTATCCAGGCCAAACCCAAGAAAAACAGTTGCTCCGATGAATGCAGCGGAAAAGAAGTAAGGCGACGACACGCCCAAAGAATCGAAGGCCCAGCCAAAAAACAGGGGCGCAATGATGCGCGCCACGCCGCCGTACGTCTGTTGCATGCCCATGTACAGGCCGCGCTCTCGCTGGCTGATCACACGCGACAATAACGCGGTAACGCAGGGAAATGTAAATGCAGTTCCCAACGGAATCAATGCCACCACCACCGCCAGCATGCCCAGGTTGCGAGACAAAGGCATGCCGACCACACCGGTTGCCAGCAGTATCAACCCGAGGCGCGAAAGATTCGCTTCGCCAAGCCAATCAACAGCACGGCCCAGGAGCAATACGCGCGCAAATACTGAGATTGCACCGGTGTACATAAAAAAGTAACCGATTGTTAACTCGGTAACTTGAAAGCGGGCGTTTAAGAAAAGTGCCAGCACCGAAAAGCTTCCCTGGAAGGCACCAATTGCAATCGCGTAAATCCAGATGAGGCGCGATGAGGGCTCACTTGCGCGCGACATCACTTGCCAAATTGCTTGTCTCGAGGTCGCACGCGGTTGGTCGGAAGCATGATCGCCGGCTTCTCGTGACTCCGACAGATAACGAGCAGCAAACGCAAGATTTAAAAAGCACAATGCAGCCGCGAGAATTCCAGGCGCCGCATGACCCATGTACAACGTGCCCGTGCCTGGCAGCACATCGCGTTTACCCAGTGCCAGTGCGAACGAACCCAGCACTGGACCCAACGCTACACCGAGATTTGTCGTTGCGGACAACCAACCCAGCGCTCGCGCACGATCCTGTGGCGCCGTAGTGTCCGCAACGTAGGCTTGAATCACACCGACCGTGCCTCCGCCCGCGCCCTGCACCACCCTTGAAAGGAACAGCAATAGTAACGAATGAGCGAATCCGAAGATGAGGTATGCGATTCCCGCTGCCCCCAATGCGATCAAAAGCGTTGGCCGCCGCCCAACCCGATCCGAGAACCGGCCCCACATCGGCGCGCTAATCAGTTGCGCCAAGGTAAAGGCGGCGACGATGCATCCAGAGATCGTGCCGATGCCCAAATGGAGTCCGAGAATATCGACACCGGGACCTCCAAGAGTCTTCACATAGAAAGGCAACAGCGGAATGATCATCAGCAAACCGACCATGTCGACAAAAGCTGTGGCCATCAAGGTGAAGAGCCTTGCAGGAATTTTTCGCACTTCGCGCCAAAGGACGTAAAGCAGTCCAGCGGCAATAGCGATCAGCACGATACGCACGACTGGAGAGTGGAAGGATTGCGCGATGTTCGTTTGCAGCAGCAGCATCCGTTAAAAGTATCTGCGCCAGTCTATCAATAATGCGGCCGTTTAGCCGGGCAACGAGAGCGTTATTCCTCAGTGAAATACTGTTGCATTTCTGAAACACGTTTGTGAAATCGCGCCGATAGCGTATCTACAAAACGGAGGTTTCCATATGAGTCGAGTACAAACTGAAGAACCTATGTCCAACATGAAAAAAGATCCTGACGAATGGGTAACGGGCGACGAGCCAATGACGGGTGCGCAGCAGTCTTATTTAAAAACGTTGTCGGATGAAGCGGGCGCCGAATTTGATGACACATTGACCAAGAGCGAAGCTTCGAAGCGAATTGAAGAGCTACAAGAAATTACCGGGCGCGGATTGGACGGCCAAAGGGACAGCTGATTAAAGCCAGCTCAGCATCAATCAGCGCCAGAGGGCTCATCTGAGCTTAGCTTTTAACTTCTCAACGCGGGCGAGCAACTTGCTGTCTCCAATTTTGGCTGTCACCGCGGGAAAAGATTGAGCCGAGCCGCGCCAACGTAGTTCATCGACGTCATCAAACAACGCGATATCGGTGCGCAGCGTAGCAAGATTCTTAAACAGCAACGCCAGCTCGCGATTGCTCAAACCCTTTTTCGTCGCCGGCCGTTTGCCTGATATTACCTCCGCCGGAAACTCTTCAATGTGACCGTAGCGATTAATGAGCGTCGCCGCGGTCTTCGCACCCAGACCCGAGATGCCGGGATAGCCGTCCGCAGCATCGCCGACTAACGCCAGATAATCCGGAATAAACTCCGGCGAAACGCCGAATTTCGTCCGAATAGCATTCTCGTCACGAATCTCGTTCTTGCGCCGATCAATCTGCACCACACGATCATCAACGACGCACTGGGCCAGGTCCTTATCGGGAGTCCAGATGCAAACCTTCTCTACCTCGTCATGCTCGGCGGCAAGATGAGCAGCAGCCGCCAGCGCATCATCGGCCTCGTATTCCACCATGGCCCAAGTCGTCACGCCCATGGCTGCGAGTGCTTCCTCAAGTGGATGAAACTGCGCAAGCAGCGCGCGCTCGATTCCGGCACCGGTCTTGTAGCCGGCCCACAGGTCGTTGCGGAAAGATTCAATAACATGATCGGTAGCGACGCCGAGGTGGGTGGCGCCGTCTTCGATCATCTTTGCCACCATGTTCAGAACGCCACTAACGGCGCCGAAAGGTGGATCAATTTTTTTGAAGCGGCGAATGCCGTAAAAATGGCGAAAGAGTTCGTAGGTACCGTCTATGAGATGAACAATCATCTGGCGGAAGAATACCGAGCATTAGCAACTAAACGTTCAGAATACAAACGCGTATTGTACATTGACGCCGACTCACAAGCGCGATAACAAAAAAAACCAGTGGTGAAATTTGAGACCGTTCAGAGTTCAAGCTTTAGCTTGTCTTGCTCGCAATCGCAGCCTAAAGGCTGAACTCTCAACTGCAGGTCTCAAATTGCAGCCAACCAAAAAAGGCACGGCGAGACCGTGCCTTGCGCATTTGATTTCAACGTTTGAGCGGCGTCTGTGTTTTTGTTCTTATCGTATCGGTGATCCAACCGGGCCAGTGTTGGGCGATCGCCCGTATGGACTCACGAAATCGCGTTCCTGGATCGGCGCATTCTTATCATCACCAATTTCACGCACGGCCGGTAGGACGTACTTCGGAACCAATTCCTGTTGCACGGCAATTGTTCCTTTAAAGTCGTTATAGTTTCCGCCGAAAGTCCCAATCACGAGATCGAGTTCGGGAATCACTAAAATTCCCTGCCCGCCATTGCCACCGGCATAGAAACCTTTAACCATTCGGTTTTTGTACGGAAAGTCCATGTTCCACCAAAGATAACCATAGTAAATACTGCTCAGGTGGTAGATTCGCGAAGATGCGCGTGTGACAAATTCGCGGCTCAATATGCGGCGCCCTTGCCAGGTTCCACCGTTGAGCATCAATTGGCCAAACTTAGAGAAGTCGCGCAGAGTAAAGCGCGCGCCACCGCCACCATAAATGTGTCCCGCCGGATCCAGCGGCCAGAAGTAACTGTTGATTTGCATCGGTTGGGCCAGCAACCTATCGAAGGTGTAGATTGGATGTTCGCCGGTGGCGCGGCTCAAAACTCCGAGTGCGAGGTTTGGGTTGGCGCTGCAATAGACCGCCTTATCGCCGGGACGAGTCGCCATCGGAACTTTCAATGTGTAGCGATAATAATCCGGCTCTTCTCGTTGCCCTTGCATCGTGTCTTCGCGTCCGGGCGCGTTGATGTTCCCGTCATCGCAGAAGAATCCCGACGACATGGTAATCAAATGCTCAAGGGTCATCGCCTTTTTTAGCGGGTCGAGATCCGCTGGAAAGGTGCCACCGTTCATTACCTGATAGACAGGATCCGTCAGTTTCAACGGCGCCCCGTCATAAAGCGCCGCCCCAATGATCGTCGCCGCCACACTCTTTGAAGCCGAACGCGTATCGTGCAAGGTATCGCGATGCACTCCGTGAAAATATTCTTCTAATACGAGTTTGCCGTGGCGCGCGATCAGGACTCCCTCAACAACGGGAGTCTTCACTGACTCCATGGGCATGTCCAGGATGACCTGTATGAATTTCTCGATGCCCTTGCGATCGATGTTCACTTCGTCGAGCGTACCGGTGGGCCAGCCATCATGACGCGCCAGCGGCGGGCTGTAGGTGTAGTGGCCCGGATTTTTGCTCCGCGGATAGAAATCACTGTCATCGCCTTCGCGGCTGAATTCAAACGCGGTGCCCCGCAAATTTAGGTTGATGACTTTGTTCTCGGCGTCATAGTTGCCGTTTGAAATCTCTCGTTCCTCCTTCGTGCCGGCCGTCGTTGCCATTAGTTTTAACGCCGCGCCGTCGCGCACCAAATGATCTACCCCAAGTTGAATTCCAACGTTTCGCTCTGGGTTACGCAACCATGCTCCGAGAGATCCGTCGGCTCGCTTTGTAACCACCAGATAAAAGGTCAACGTGTCATCGTGTGGCCGTACCTGACCGGTCCAACGATTAAGGCCATCCCGGTTTAGCTCCACAAAGGAGGATGCATAAACGCCTTTCGGAGTAAACCAATAGCCGCGGAAGGAACCCTGTCGCGAAAGTCTCCCCCGGAACGCACCTTCACCACCAGGCAAATCAAAAGACAACTCGCCCTTCTCGAAACGGGCCGGAAGTCTCCGTCCCAGCATGTCTGCTATGTATTTGCCTTCTGACTTTTGCACCGTCAGCGGCCCGCGCGCATCGGGCCCAAAGCGTAATTTCGCTTTCCAGACGCCGACTAATTCGTCGTCTGTCACCGTGGTCGAAGGCAGAGTCTGAGAAAAGATAGTTGCGGAGAAGCAGAGCAGAACACACGTTACTAATCTGATTAACTTCATGAGATCACCTATTTCACGTGTTGGGCATCACGTTCCTTCAGCCAGGACAGGATCGGTTCATAGCCTGTCTCGAGGTTCTTGCGCAGCGCATCGCACGCACCGGCAAGGTCCTTCCGACGCAGAGCAGCCATTACGGATTTGTGAGCGGCGCATGCCATGGAGACGTTATGTCGTTCGCGCATCAATGCGATTTCATATCGCCGAGTCCGTTGAATAAATTGCCTAATCAGATCGATTAGGACCTGGTTGGGGCAATTGCCGACCAATTCAAGGTGCCACTCATCGTCCAAATCGATAATCAGGTCGGGATCGGGAGTCTGCTCGATTTTTTCGTTAATGGATCTTAGACGTTCAAGACGGTCGCGGGACGGCAGCCCCGCGAGACGCAGCGCTTCGGGATCCAGCAGCTTACGTATCGGATAAATTTGTTCGAATTCTTCAACGGTTAGAGCACGAACGAAATAGCCGATACGAGGCGAGCTGGTGAGCGCGCCTTCATGCGCGAGCCGGTGAAGAGCTTCCCGCAGCGGCGTGCGACTTACACCTAGGTCGTGCGAGAGGTGAACTTCATTTATTCGTTCACCTGCGGGCAAACGACCGTCGACGATCATGTTACGGACTTCGATCGCTATAGAGTCGCTGATGTTGTTGTCGCGCACCAGCGCCAGGGAAGTTGGCTGCATACTGTATACAGTACACAACGAGGCGGGGATTCGGCAAGGATTTTTTTTAAGCGGAAATGGTTTTTTCGCCGTCAGTCATTCGAGACAGCTTAATTCGCAGGTTAGGAAGAGGCGCTTGCGCCCGCTCTTTTTTGGATCGGTGAACAGCAGACCTGCGACTTCCGATGTCTGCTCTTTGCACTTTGCCCTTTGCGCTTTGCGCTCCAAAGCTTACATCGTTGCCCGCGCCGTTTTCAGTCCGCGCTTTGCACGACTGACAGAATATTTCCCGCCGGGTCACGAAACCACGCGATGGTTGGACCTTTGTCGTCGCGATGAATGCCCTTCGCATCTGTCTGAATTTCGCCGCCGTACTGCTCGAATCGCACACCTCGTTTTGTGAGCTCATCCACGATGGTTTCGACGTCTTTGACCGGAAAATTTAAGATTGTAAAAGTGGCGGGCTCGTGATTCGGTTTTGGATAGATCAGGATTTTCGTGCCGCCGCTAATGTTCAGTTGCAGCAAACCCATCGGCGCATCCGAGACATTCAGGCCCAGCAACTCGCCATAAAATTCTTTAGCTCTCTGCAGATCGTTTAAAATCGGAAGAGC